>JABJCN010000067.1 GCA_018668635.1 Opitutia bacterium | reverse complement strand
TGTGTACTCCTCCCCCACCGTTGGGTCTGATGGCACCATTTACGTTGGATCAGATGACAACAAGGTCTACGCACTGGACGGCCAGACCGGGACCAAGAAATGGGATTTTGTAACGGGATATAGTGTGGGGAACTCCTCCCCCGCCATTGGTTCGGATGGTACCGTTTACGTGGGGTCATCTGACAACAAGTTCTACGCACTGGACGGCCAGACCGGGACCAAGAAATGGGATTTTGTAACGGAAGGTTATCGAATAGTGTACTCCCCACCCGCCATTGGCTCGGATGGTACCGTTTACGTGGGGTCAAAGGACAAGAAGGTCTACGCGCTCCAGGGTTCCTCCGGGCCTGCAACCGATTCCCCATGGCCGATGTTCGGGCAGAACGCCCAACGCACGGGCCATGCTGTGAACTACCCCTTCAACCTGACCCTCGGCACCGGCGATACCGATAACGCCCTCTTTACCATCGCTGGCGATGAACTGCAGTTGGCCTCCCCTCTCAACTTCGATGCCAGGGAGGAATACTCCATCCGGGTGAAGGGCATGGATTCCGGCGGATTCTCGATCGAGAAGGTTTTTACTATTCATGTAACGGATGTGAACGAGGCACCCACTTCCATTACGCTGGATAATGATACGGTGGCGGAGAATGAGGAGGCAGGCACGGTTGTCGGGCGTTTGACGGGGACCGATCCGGAGGGTGATAAGCTGACCTTTGCGCTGGCGGAGGATGACGATACGGTGGACAACGAGAAGTTCAGCCTGAAGTCCCCCACCCTTTCCACGGCCGAGGTGCTGGATGCAGATACAGAACCGACCTTGACGGTACGCCTGGTGGCTACAGACCCGGACGGGCTCACCTTTGAACAGGATGTGACGATCTCCGTGACCAACGTGAATGAAGCGCCCACGGACATCACGCTCGCCCCCAGCACCGTCGGCGAGAACCTTCCCACCGGCACCGAAGTCGGGATGCTGACCACAGTCGATCCGGATAGTGATGCGGTTGTGGTACAGCCTACCCTACCGGATTCCTTGAACGAAGGACTGGTGGCCTACTATCCCTTCAATGGAAATGCCAATGATGAGTCTGGGAATGGACACGACAGTGACGGTGAACTGAAAGGGGAAATACTAACTGTAGATCGCTTCAATGAACCTAACAGAGCAGTGAAATTCCAAGATCAAGGCGACTACGTTCTTATCCAAAATGGAAATTCCGTAATTAATAACTCAGGATTTACGATTTCTCTTTGGGTCAAGGGTGATTTTCTTGGTCATGAGAACTACTTTATAATGCATCAAAGCAACGGAATAGACTGGAAACCTAAATGGGCATTAATCTTTTCCGGCAAAGATACGACAGGCACACCCGGCCCAAAATTCCATAGCTCTAACGGTCCTGGGGACACATCGATAGAACCACAATGGCTTTTTGGAAACAGTGAATCCAAGATATTTAATTCATCCAAATGGACTAATATAATTTATAGTTATGACGGAGAAAATTTAACTTTATTTGAAGATGGTAAGCAAACAATGGAAGTAAAGGTTAGCAGCCTTGTTTCAGACTCAATCAACGCTCCCATATTAATAGGAGCAAACGAATTGGGGGATTTCAGTTTCGAAGGTTCTGTCGATGACATTCGAATTTACGACCATTCTTTATCTGGAGAGGAAATTTCCACCTTGTGCGCCGCAGAGGCACCGCCGCAAAATGAACCCCACACCTACAAACTAGTCAGCGGGACGGGTGACACCGACAATTCCAGCTTCACAATCGATCCGGCATCAGGTGCCATCAGCACCGAAGGATCCTTCGATTTTGAATCCAAAAGCCAGTACAGTATTCGGGTAGAGAGCAAGGATGCCGGAGGCAACAAGTTCACCAAGGCGATCAGTATCACGGTAACTGACGGGCAGGATGCACCTACAGCCATAACCACCGACCCCGAATCCGGGACAATTCGTGAGGGTCTGGCAGTGGGAACCTTGGTGACCAGCCTGTCGACCATCGATCCCGATAGCGGGGACACTTTTGAATACAGCCTCGTTTCCGGCACCGGAGACACGAACAATAGTCTGTTCCGCATTTCGGGTAACCAGTTGCAGACCAATACGGTACTGAGCCAGGTGCAAAACCCAACGGCGAGCGTCCGCGTCCGCAGTACGGATGCTGGTGGTAACACAGTAGAACGCGAGGTCGCCGTGACGGTGCTGGATCAGAATGACACCCCGACCGACATTGCGCTGACCAGCAATTCGGTAGGGGAGAACCAGCCATTCGGCACGGCAGTGGGTTCTTTGACGGCTACGGACCCGGATGTTGGCGACTCGCACAGCTTTGCTTTTGTTGCCGGCAGCGGGGATTCCGGCAATGCCTCCTTCTTCATCCAGAACGGTAATGAGCTGGTGACCAATGACTTCCTGGACTTCGAATCGAAGAACAGCTACAGCATCCGGGTACAGGTGACGGATGCATCGGGAGCCACGTTTGCCAAGGCGTTGACGGTCAACGTATCCAACGAGGAACCGGAGCCGGTACGCTACCGCCTGACTGTAAACCGACTGCCCGAGGAGGGTGGCCTGACACCGGGTGCCGGACTCTATGACGAGGACGCCAACGTGGATGTAACGGTGACTCCCGACCCGAACTACACCTTTTCCGGATGGACCGGCGACCTTCCGGCCGGAGCGAACTCAGGTGACCTGACCCTGTCCATGACCATGGACTCGGACAAGACGCTCAACGCCCACTTTGCGCGCACCTACCATGAGGTTGAGGTGTTGGTATCCCCGGACCGCCATGGATATGCCCACGGAGGCGGCAGCGTGCTGCACGGCACGGAAATAACACTGGTGGCCGAGGAACTGGCCGCCCCGGACACGGTACCTTTCAGCCACTGGAGCCTAAACGGGGTTGAGCAGGAGGTGGACGAGGCAAACCCGAAGACGCTGGTGCTGACTGTGGAGGAAGGATTGAAGGTTGAGGCGGTTTTCGACTATGGGCTGCCTGAGTCCATGAAACACGTTCCCGCCGGTGAATTCACCATGGGCGACAGCGGCTCGCGGGCAAAGGAACAAAAGCCGGCCCACCAGGTTGATGTGAGTGCCTACTATATCGACAGTTATGAGACCAGCAAGGCCCTCTGGTACCAGGTACATAACTGGGCGATCCAGAACGGTTACAGCTTCTCCTACTCCACCTCGGAGGCCAACGGGCGCAACAGGCCCCACTCCGACTCGGGCTACAAGGATGATTTCCCTATTACCGGAATTTCATGGCATGACATGGTCAAGTGGACCAACGCACGCTCGGAAATGGAAGGGTTTGCCCCGGTCTACTTCACGGACACGGCTCAAAAGGAGGTATACCGCACGGATCCCAAACAAAACGGGAGCGGAGCAGACTTTACAGGTTTCCTGATCACAGAGGCCCATGTGGACTGGCGGGCCAAGGGATACAGGCTGCCCACGGAGGCGGAATGGGAAAAGGCCGCCCGGGGCGGTGCAAACGGCCTACTCTACCCCCATGGGGACAGTATTGCAAATACGGATGCATTTTATGACCAGGAAACCGATGTAAGGTCCCTGGCAAGTGTGGGTGGCTATACGGCAAACAGCTATGGTCTCCATGACATGTCCGGCAATGCATGGGAAGCCTGCTGGGACTGGAACTGGAATAATTGGTATGCCCAACCGGAGGCCAGCCTTGCTGATCCCAAGGGTCCGGCAAGGGACCGGATCGGGACTGACAACTGGGCTGTCCGCATGGCCCGGGGTGGTTCCGGAAATTCCGACAAGTACCAGACACAGGTGGCCTACAGAAAGGATTTCAACAAGACATGGTTCCAGTATGCGATCACAGTGCGCCCGGTGGTCTCCGCCCCGTCTGAACCGGATGCCACGCTGACAATCAAGGTGAACCCGTCCCACCTGGGTTCAGTCGTGGGTGGCGGCGTCTACAAGATTGGTGACAGTGCCAGCCTATCCTTTGACCTCGAGAGCAATGCAACCTTTGGCGGATGGGAAGATACCGAGGGAAATCAGTTGAGCAAGGCTCATGCATACAGCCACGTGTTGACCGGTGACACCACAGTCATAGCAATCCTCAATGACAATGGCGGACAAAATTACCACACGGTGGAGACAATTGTTGAGCCGTTTGGGAACGGAACCATAAGCGGTGGAGGTGCCTATCTTGCCGGCAGCGTTGTAACCCTCACAGCAACGCCAAATGAAGGTACAGATTTTGCAGGTTGGTCCGGGGATGTATCCGGCACTTCGGCCAGCACGACTCTGGTTGTCAATGGTGACAAGAGTGTAATCGCCTACTTCGGGGACACCTCACTGGACAGTGATGAAGACGGGCTCTCCGACCTGTATGAGCAAAGCCTCGGTTCCGATCCGTATAACAGCGATACCGATGGTGACGGACTCAAGGATGGTGATGAAGCCAATATCCATGGTTCCAGCCCGGTACTGACCGACACGGACGGGGATGGTTTTGATGACAAGGCCGAGGTCACAGGGAAAACCGACCCCAACGATCCCAATGACTTCCCTTTCATGGCCACCAAGGACCTGGCCCGTTATTTCATGTTCAAGAACCAGGCCACGGACAACAGTCCGAACAAGACGAATGGGAAGGCCAATTCTGTAAGCGAGGATCGCGACCGTAACGGAATCGGCAAGAGCGCATTCAAGTTCAACGGCACGAAGTCCTATATCGAGGCAACCGGGTTCAAGGGCGGCCAGGGTGCATCTGCAAGGACCGTTTCCGGCTGGGTTCGTGTAGGTCTGGAATCTGACATGCTTCCCGGGGTTTTCAACGGGATGGAATCCGAGTACAACAGTGGAATCAACGACATGGAGTCCGACTACTCAAGCAGCCTGAACGACCTTGAATCGACTTACGGCCTTTCCCTAAACAGCATGGATTCTGACTATACGACGATCCTCAACGAACTGCAGTCAGCATTGTCTTCAAGGCTGAACCAACTGGAATCATCGGGGAATGATGCACTGACCTTGAAGTCCGAACTTTCACAATTCCTGGATAACCAGGAAACCGAGCTGGACACACGTCTTGCGCAAGAACAAACAAGTTTCAACAGCCTGACCGAGGACAGCAGTGCCCAATCCAGCTTTGGCAATCTAGCCGAACAACAGAAATCAGACTTCAGTGCCCTTGCGCTCCAGGTGCAGACACTCTGGACAGCCAGTGGTTCAACGGAAAGCACCGGTGGCCTGGTCACCTGGGGAAAAAGCGGCAACACATTTGAAGTCAACTTGAATGCCGGGGTTCTACAGGTGGTGGCAGATGGGAACACCATCGAGGGTTCAACCAGCCTGGTTGACGACAACTGGCACCAGTTCATTGTCATTCTGCCCGAGAATGGAGCTCTGGATGATGCATCGATCCACCTTGACGGTGTAAGCGAGACCCTGACCCAGACAGGTAGCACATCCGCCACGGTATCCACAGAACTGGACAAGGATGTCCTTGTCGGAAATGGCCCGGCAGGCTTCTTCAACGGATGGCTGGATGATATTCGAATCTATGAACGTTCGCTTGGCGCATCCGAGTCGTTGAAACTTTTCAAGCTGGAAGAGGCAACCGGGGAACTGGTGCCCGAGGAAAACAAACCGGTTATCAGCACGCACCCATCCCACCAAAATACGGCAACCGGCGGCGATGCCACCTTTACCGTCCAGGCCAGTGGCCAGCCAAGCCCAACCTACACATGGCAAAAGCAGGATAATCGAAAATGGAAGGATATTGCCGGAGGGACATCTTCAACCCTGACGATTTCGGGCACGACGCTTGCAGATGCAACCAACTACAGGGTCGTGGTTGCCAACAACGCCGGGGAGGTCAACAGCAAGACCGCGCGACTTGTGGTCCTGGATCCGCCAGTTATTACCATCCAACCGACGGATATGTTGTTTGCATCGGGTAGCAATGCCAGGATTGAACTGGCCGCAACCGGAAGCAAGACACTGCGTTTCAAATGGTTCAAGGATGGCAAGGAAATCCCCAAGGCCACCAAGAACAAGGTGACCCTGAAAAAGGTAACGGCTTCCAAGGATAACGGAACCTACCAGGTGGAGGTTGAGAATGGAGCCGGGAAGGTTACCAGTGATGAATTCCAGGTCTCCGTCATCGGCTCGGTCGAGGTGACCGCCGACCCGGAGGATGCCGCATTTGTCCAGGGACAACCCGGTAGCTTGTCAATTACGGCAACCGGTGATGGCACCCTGGCCTACCAATGGGAGAAATTCGACCCCAAGTCCAGAAAGTGGTCCATTGTCGAGGGAGCCACCTCCCCCACCCTGTCCATTGCCGATGTACAACCGGAACTACTTGCGGATTACCGATGCATGGTCGACAACGGGGCCAGTCGAGAATACAGCAAGGGAGGCGAGCTTGGCATGTACATTGTGCCGACCTTCAAAACCCAGCCACGCAGCTACAGCATTAATGAAGGTCGCAAGGTTTCTCTGAAAACCGTTGCAAATGGTGACCCGACCCCAACCTACCAGTGGGAGAAACTCAATGGTGACGGCGTCACGTGGGAAGCGATTCCCAAGGCAACCAAGGGTGAGCTCAAGTTTAGCAAGATCAAGACGGAGAATGCCGGTAAGTACCGGGTCAAGGCCATCAATGGAGGTGGAACCGCCACCAGTGATGAGGCCGACCTCGTGGTCTACTACGCACCGATCATTTCAGCCGATCCGCTGGCCGCATCCGTGAATGAAGGCACTGCCATCAACCTCAGTGTGACTGTGGACAGCCTGGACAGCAAGGGCACCACATCAACCTACACGTGGTACAACGGTAAAAAGGCCGTCAAGGACGGGGATGGAATAAGTGGAGCAAACACGGCAAATCTTTCCATCACAAGTGCGGCCGCGGAAAACGCAGGCAGTTACTACTGTTCAATCAAGAACGGCGTTGGCACCGTAAAGACTCGGTCGGCCAAGATAACAGTCATTCTGAAGCCCTATTCCACCAAGGCACTCAAGAACCTGGATCTTGCAGATGGCAAGACCGCAACATTCTCCGCATCCATACAGGGTGCAAAACCAATTACCTATCAGTGGCAGCAGGACGGGGTGGATATCCCCGGACAAACCAAGAACAAGCTTTCCCTGCGCGGGGTAAAGGCCGCCCAGTCAGGAACCTACAGCATAATCGCCACCAATGCGGCAGGCAGCCTGACACTGAGTGCTGAACTGACAGTGGCAGCAGCTGCAGTAGCCGCTTCAGCAGAAGAAAAAATTGTAGTGGAAGGCGAAAGCCTGCTTTCCGCAGTTGAGGATGCTGACAACGATGGCATGAGTAATCTCCTGGAGCATGCCCTCGGCAGCGACCCGGCCAACAATGGATCCACCTTCTCCCCCATCGTGGACACAGTCGAGGATGGCAGTGGCCAGACCTACGTCAGTTTCAGCTACTCCGAGAACAAGTCGGCCACCGGTGTCACCTATACCGTGGAACGTTCTGATGACCTGAAAACATGGGAACCGGTTGATCTTTCAAGTGCCTCGGTGAATCGCCTTGACCGGGACTCCTTCACCGAGGTCACCATCTTTATCCCTGCGACAGAAGGCAGTGGATTCTTCCGGGTGCGCGTTGAATAAACGGACCTAAATCCGAAATCCGAAATACGAAGACCGAAATCACATCGGTGGACATCTGCGTCATCTGTGGATAAAGCGTTTGGGATAAACTGACGGGTTCGAAGAACTGGCCTTATTCTTCAATCAGTACCGTCCTGCAGGGTGCTCCATCGCATCCCTCGATCTTTATTGGCAGGCAAGCCAACTGGTATTGCCCGGGATCAACCTCGGCCAGGTTGAGTCCTTCCACAGGGATCACCCCGGCCTCCAGCAGTATGACATGAGTCTCGATGGAGTAGTCGTCTCGAAATGGAGCCACGGAAAGATAGTCCACGCCAACAAGCTTGATGCCCTGTTCCACGAGCCAGCGGGCGCCACAGGGACTGATCGCAACAAAAGTCTCGTCAAAGTCCTCCGGGTTGCTGGCCCAAGCCAATGAATTGCGACTGCGAATAAGCAGACGTTCCGTGCCTGCAGGAATGTCGAGCTCCTCAAGCGTTTCCCGGGTAACCATGTCAACATCATCACCTACCTCGACCAGAAGTGCCGGACCGACCAGGACGTCCAGGTCGAGTTTTTCCACCCCGTTCCCGTCCTTGATAAAATGAAGCGGGGCATCCAGGTGGGTCCCTGTGTGTGCGCCGAAGTTTAGTTGGGTAACATTGCAGGGTGCACCATCCTGACCGATCGACATGACACGATCCATCACGGGTTTCGGACCACCGGGCCAAACCGGCATACGGGGTGTCATTGCAAGAGTTATATCGTGAATCTTGGGCATGGGTTAAAAGATTGGAGACTTACCTGCATTGGCAATCTTCATTTTCAGTTTGCCCAAACTTAAGGAATGAATGAAACAGGATGTAGATATGCGTCCGATTGTACAAAGCACACTGGGTTCAACCAGTATTGACGAGGCACTCAAGATAGCCAATGGAGAGGCGACATTGACTAAATGGAGGCCTTCAATACAATGCAATTCCAATGAAATCGCCAAGGTAAATTAATTTAAATTAAAACTCATGAAAAATCTACTGAACCTGTTGGTTTTCTCTTGTCTTGCAGTTGGCCTTTCCGCCAAGGTAGTTCGCCCGAATGTGGTATTCCTGGTCTCTGAGGATAATTCCATCCATTATTTGCGACTCTATGGGAATGAGCTGGGGAAGACCCCGGCCATTGAAAAACTTGCCGCCGAAGGACTGACCTTTAACCATGCCTTTTCAAATGCGCCGGTTTGCTCCGTGGCGCGCTCGACTTTAGCCACTGGTATCCTTGCTCCTCGGGTTGGTATTCAATACCACAGGAAAACAGCGACCGCCAATCTACCCAAGGGTCTGAAACCATGGTCCGGTATCCTTCGTGATAATGGATATTTTTGCACCAATATCCGCAAGACGGATTACAACTTTGTAGCCAATTTCAAGGAACTCTGGGATAAGCCAGGTAGCAAAAATTCCCCATGGAGCGGGCGCAAGGATGAAGATACGCCTTTTTTCCACATGCAGTCATTTGCGTCATCCCATGAAAGTTCCCTGCACTTCCCTGCCAGTCTCATGCAAAAGGAAAAGACCACCGCCCCGGTGGAACAGGTTGACCTTCACCCCTACCATCCGGACACACCTACATTCCGCTATACCCACGCCCGCTATTTCGACCGCATGGCAGTCATCGACAACCAGGTCGGTGCAGTTGTTGAGAAATTAAGGAAAGACGGCCTTCTTGAGGACACCTTCGTCTTCTACTTCGGCGATCATGGCGGAGTGTTGCCACGTGGAAAAGGCTACGCCTACGAAAGTGGCCTCCATGTTCCCCTCGTGGTTCGTATCCCGGAAAACTTCAAGCACCTTGTCGACCACGAGCGGGGAACCCGTACGGATGGATTTGTCAGCTTCATTGATTTTGGGCCCACGGTCCTACACCTTGCCGGGATCGAAGTCCCCAAGGTACTCGACGGAACCCCTTTCCTGGGGAAAAACATCTCCGCGGACGACTTGAAAAAACGGGATGAAGCCTTTGGTTATGCCGATCGATTTGATGAGAAATATGATCTGGTTCGAACACTCAGGAAAGGTCGCTACACCTACCTGCGAAACTATCAGGCTTTTTATCCTGACAGCCTGCATAACTTCTACCGCTACAGGATGCTCGCTTTTGCTGAATGGCGTACCCTCTACAATGCCGGAAAACTAAACAAGGTACAAAGCCAGTTTTTTGAACGTCGACCTGCAGAGCAACTCTTTGATATCGAGAAGGATCCACATGAGGTGAATAATCTGGCCGGTGACCCCAAACTCCGTTCAGTCCTGTTGGATATGCGACAACGGATGACAAAGAAGGTTAAAGACATCAACGATCTTAGCTTTTATCCGGAAAGCCACATGGTAAAGGAGGCACTGGGTAATGGTATTGCATATGGGAAAAAAAACTCCATGGAAATCGGTCGACTGATAGACATCGCAAATCTTGGGCTTATCCCACTAAAAGATGCAAGAAAAGGCCTTATCAAGGCCATGAAATCAAAAAATCCCCACGAACGGTATTGGGGTTGCATCACCAGTGCAGTCCTCGGCGAAATGGACACCGACCTCGTCAAGCAGGCAAAGACAATGCTGGATGACAGGAACCTGATGGTTCGTGTACGTGCGGCAGAATTCCTTGGATCGATCAAGGCAATGAATCCAATGCCAGCTCTTTACTCGGTTCTGAACACCGCAACCACGGAGCAGGAACTGACCCTGGCATTGAATACAGTTGTTTACCTCCGTGACCACAAGGGATATACCTACGACTCCACCAAGGTGAAACTAAAGAACAACAAGGGTTTGGTTGCATGGCGGACGGAATACCTCAACAAGTGATGATTTGATGACACCTGCAAGGCATCATTCCTGACAAAAATGGAATTAACTGGACGCAATTGAAGGTAGGTTATTTTCTTTAGGAACCAAACATGAGAATCGAATCCTGATGTCTTCAAGAGAAGTCCAGAGCAGTAACACCCTGAACAAAGAAAAACACAGGCAAATCTTCCAGCTGATGCTGGAGGCAAGACTGGGCGACGCGCGTGAAGAAAGCCTCCACCGGCAGGGTCATGGATGGTTCCAGATTGCCGGACAGGGACATGAGGCAATGGCTGCATTGGGTATGCAACTGGAAGATAAAGACTATGTCTGCCCGTTTTATCGGGACCGGGCACTTGTATTGGCCAAGGGACTGATCACCCACGATCTGGCACTCAATTTCCTGGCCAAGCGTGATTCTTCCAGTGGCGGCCGACAACTTCCCTCCCATTTCAGTTCACGTGCCAGGAATATCTGGAGTGTACCCTCCCCTGTTGGTGCCCATCTCCTGCCGGCATGTGGCATTGCCTGGGGACAGCAACTGGATGGTGAATCCGGAATCACTGTTGCCACGATGGGAGAAGGTGCCACACGCCAGGGGGATTTTCATGAGGCCGTTTGCTTCGCCCTTGAAAAAAAGCTCCCCATTCTTTTCTGGGTTGAGGACAACGGAATTTCCATAAGTATGTACAATCGAGACAAGAACCCGCTTTCGCTGGGGTTCCTCGATGCCGACCGGTGGTTGCAAATAGACGGAACTGATATTGATGGCGTATATGATACAGCCGCATCTGCCCTTGCAGACCTGCGGGAAGGCAATGGTCCCCGGTTTGTGTGGTCCACCATGCCCCGGCTATGCAGTCATTCATGCGCAGATGACCACCGCCAGTACCTGAAGCCGGAAGAGCTTCAATACCTCGACGAGAACGATCCCCTTAAACTCTACCGGGAACGCCTCATCAAGGATGAAATCATTGGCGAGAAAGAACTGGAACAAATCGAGGAAAAGACCAAGGCAGAAATCCGGGAAATCTACGAGCTTGCCAAAAAGACCAATGACCCGAACCCGGACGAGACTGAGTCCCATCTCTTTGGCCAATCATCCACCCCGGAGATCAAAACAGCTCCGTTACAAGGTGAGCCACGCAAAATGGTTGAGGTCGTCAACCAGCTTTTCCACACCGCAATTGAAACGAATCCGGATTTTATATTCTTTGGTGAAGACGTTGAAGACCCCAAGGGTGGAGTCTTCAAGCTGACTGAGGGATTGTCTTCCAAATACCCTCATAACGCATTCAATTCACCGGTGGCGGAGTCCACCATCCTGGGAGTTGCCTGTGGGTTGGCATCATATGGCAAGCACCCGGTGGCGGAGATACAGTTTGTTGACTTTATAGCCCCCGCCTGGAATCAACTGGTCAGTAACATTGCCACATTGCGCTGGCGAAGCTTCGGAGACTGGAGTTGCCCCATGGTGATCTATGCACCCTATGGAGCCTACCTGCCGGGTGGAGGTCCCTGGCACAGTCAGTCCAACGAAGGTGACTTTGCCAGAAACCCCGGACTACAGGTTATTGTTCCATCAACGACCGAGGATGCAGCCGGCTTAACTTGGACAGCCCTTCACGGTGAAGACCCCGTCATAGTACTCCTCCCAAAGCATCTCCTATGGGGTAACCATAAAAAATTGGATAGTGCCAAAGCCATCCCGATCGGGCAGGCACGTATCGTCAGAAAAGGTTCTGATCTGACCATTCTGGCCTGGGGCAACTGTCTTGAAATTGTGGAAAAGGCATTAAAGGAGCATGACCTTGAAACAGACGTGGAAATTATAGACCTGCGAAGTCTTGTACCATGGGATCGTGAAACAGTCCATACTTCGCTACTCAAGACAGGCCATCTGCTTATAGTACAGGAGGACACGGCTCCGGGAAGTATTGGCCAAATGATACTTGGGGAACTACTGGCAGATGCCGAAATTCATAAGGGCCTCAAGGGGCCACCTCAGGTTGTTTCCAGAAAAAATGTCCATATTGGCTACAACCCGATCTACGAAATTGATTCACTCCCAGACCCGGAACAAGTGGCTAATGCCATTCGTGAAATGGAAGGCTCAGAAGGCCAACGTAGTATTTCAGCCTTGAAAATCCCGGAATCCTCAGCATCTCAGGAAACACAAAAAAAGACACAAGCCAAAGCCTCCTCAGGAATGCACACCATCCAAGTTCCAATTTTAGGTGAGGGTATACAGGAAGCCCGAATCGTCACACTTTTCAAGCAACCCGGTGACAAGGTTGAATTGGATGAGGCTCTCTGTGAGGTCGAGACTGCAAAGGCAGTCTTCCCCGTTGAGTCTTCTGTAGAGGGAACCCTTAGTAAATGGTTGGTTGAGGAAGAGGATGATGTGGAGGTTGGGCAAAATCTTGCCCTGATACAAACCATGGGTGGGGAACCGGAAAATGGCACAGCAAATCGACCAACGGGGCATAAGAGCACAAGTCAGCCGGGCCTTTCCAAGGAGGCACGCGACCAGATGCAGGAAGTGGTCCAGGCCACGGTAAACGTGCATGTAAAATGGGAAGCCATCCGCGCAGCACGGAAAAAGGCAAAATCTGAAATGGGAGCCGATGCGTCATCCCCATCCCTTATGATTGCTTGGGCCGTGGTACAGGCAATGAAACACAATAAATCCTTCACTGCCCTACTTGAGGATGAGGGTTTACGCATGCAACCTGATGACTTCGACTTCGGCATCGCGGTGGCCCTGGATAATGATGCACTGGAAACTGCGGTTGTACAACATGCCAACCGCCTGAGTTTCAAGGAATTCCAGAAAGCCTACAAGGCTGCCATCAACACAGTACGCGATGGAAAACCTACAACAAAGGTCCGGGTACCCCTCATTATTTCAAGTATGGGCCCCTATCATGTTCGATCCGCCACACCGGTTGTCGTCCCCCCCTCTATTGCAACACTGTTTGTCGGGACCTCCCATCTGGAACCTGTCCCTACGGATGATGGTATTGCCCACCAGGAGGTTGTCACAATGGATCTCACGTTCGACCATCGTTGGATCAACGGCGTAGGGGCAGCCTCATTCATGGCTGATATTCGAAAGGGTGTTGAGGAATTTGAGCTTCCTGAATTGTCCTAAGCGGAAGCTTTGCGTCCATTTCAAGTACACAAACCTACAACTCAACACCCACATGAAGTTACATAGAATACTCCTCGTATCCGCACTGATTTGTTCCACCGCATCCGCAAAGGATGAACTCACCAGCATCTTTGATGGAAAGACCCTCAAGGGTTGGACCCAGAGAAATGGCACAGCCACCTACAAGGTCGTAGACAACACGATTGTAGGCACGACCGCCAAGGGAAGTCCAAATTCATTTCTTTGCTCCGATAAGCTCTATGACAATTTTGAACTCGTTTTTGAGGTCAAGGTACACAATAATCTAAATTCAGGGGTGCAAATTCGATCGCAGACCAAGGAAGGCCCCAATGGTCGCGTAAACGGACCACAGGTTGAGATCGAAGCAAGTGGATCAAAAGGAGCGGAATCCGGATACATCTATGGTGAAGCTGCCGGTGGATGGATGACCCCAAAAAACAAACTCAAGCCCCATAAACACTTTAAGGACGGGAAATGGAACAAGTACCGTATTCTCGCTGAAGGCGCCCGCATCCAGACATGGATCAATGGCAACCAGATTTCCGACCTTGTTGATGAAAACAAGCTAAAGAGCCACCCCAAGGGATTTATCGGACTTCAGGTTCACGGCGTTGGCAACCGAGGCCCGTTTGACGTTGCCTGGCGCAACATCAAGATTCGAGAAATCAAGTAGGCTTAATAGAGATGAAACTGATTATCGCAATCCTATCCTTGCTTTTTACCTGCAACCTGAGCGGTAAAAAACCTGCCGTTGATGGCTTTGTAAGCCTATACAATGGCAAGGACCTCACCGGCTGGAATACCACCGGGAACTGGCTGCCACAAAAGGATGGATCCCTACTTATACAACCAAGAAAGGGAGAAAAGGGTTGGCAACGATACAGCGCCTACCTCATATCAGAAAAAAAGTACAAGGACTTCATTTTTGATGTGGAATACAAGTACCCCAAGGGTGGAAACAGCGGGGTTTTCTTCCGCATCGGAGATCCCAAGAACCCGGTACACAATGGCATTGAGTGTCAGATTCTGGATTCTTATGGAAAGGTAAAGGTTGGCCCCCATGATCACGGTGGAATCATCAAGACCGTTGGGGCATCCAAGAACATGTCGAAGAAGCCCGGTGAATGGAACCGCATGATCGTAACCTGCAAAGGGTACCGTCTTCAAGTCAACCTCAACGGAGAGGACATTGTAGATGTACAGCTTGACAAGACACCTGTAAAGGACCGCCCCCTGGTAGGCCATGTTGGCCTACAGGACCACGGCGAACCGCACAACCTGTACTTCCGAAACATTCGGATCAAGGAACTGTAGGCTCCAGCCTCGTGGAATCATGCGCCTCCGAAACATCGTCCCCCTGACACTGTTTCTCGGGGTCATTGTAGCATCTTTGTACCCGGCCCCACCCAAGGACTCTCCACGCATAACGGACACTGTTCGTGTCGTACAGTATACCGAAGACGGAGTTGCTGCTGTATTTAGCCAGGCAGAAGGATCCCTTTCGATGGGAAGCGGATCGGTTATCCACCCGGAAGGGTTCATCCTCACCAATGACCATGTTATTGCCAACCGTCCCGGTGTTGTTTTATTAAAAGGCCAGAAGCCTCTAAACTATCGTATTATCGGTGCCCTTCCAGAAAAAGACCTTTGCCTCCTGAAAATCGATACGGATGCCCCTCTGGCCAACATCAAACTCGGTCGCAGCAATGACCTGCTTACCGGGGAACCCATCCTTTGTGCAGGCAATCCCGGTGGACGGGGCGTTGTCTATTCCAGGGGCATAGTCAGTTCCCCAAGATTCATGCTGAGTGCACCCAACGCACTGGTGATGTACTATTTCAGCAATGACACCAGGGACCGATTCATACAATTTGATGCGGCCAGTAACGGAGGTAATTCAGGGGGACCACTCCTTAACATTCTCGGCGAACAGATTGGCGTGGTCGCAAGAAAGAAACTAGATGAGGAAAATATCAACTTCGCCATTCCAATAGATCGAGTCCGGGAAAACCTGGTGGAATTGTTCGCTCCGGAAATCCGAAAGGGATTTAAGACAGGTATAACAATCGATCCACTCTCTCCAAAGACGAAGATCAATAGCGTAGCCAAGGGTTCCCCGGCTGCAAAAGCAGGATTGAAGTCAGGAGATACAATCATCACCCTGGGAAACAGACCAGTCGGAGGCCCGGTGGACTGGATGGCACAACTCCTAAAGCATAAGCCGGGAGATGAATTAAAACTAGGAACCAAAAGCGGACACCGGAAGCGGGAAAACATCCTTAAACTGGCACCCTATAAAGAGCCTGAAGTTGTGGTTTTAAAAGACCCGAAGCCCGGACTGCACTTCAAGCTTTGCATGGGAAGTTTCGTAAAGGTGCCTGACTTCGCTAAGGAAAAAATCGTAAAATGGGGCGTTGCCAGAAGGTTCGATATCCTGGCCATGGCCGAACCGAAGAAAGATAACTTTGCAATTCAACTAGAAGGATACCTGAAGATCCCGAAAGACGGCATCTATCGTCTTATCTTGAACTCAGATGATGGAAGCCGATTCTACATTGGTAAGACATCAATGATTGATAATGATGGTCCCCACCCGGCACAGGATGTTGGGCGTCTACTGCGGCTACGCAAAGGCTTCCTTCCAATCAGAATTGATTATTTCGAGGCTACTGGTGACGAAAGTCTGGGGTTTTTTATCCAGAATGGCCCCGGAGAAAGAGAATCTGCGGAAAAACTATTTTTCCACGAATCTGAATCCAAACCCAACGAATCCAAAAAATGAAACAACCCCTGCTACTTCTTTTGTTCGCCACAACCCTGCCCCCAATCCAAGCCGAAAAAGTCTCTCTTCAGAAAGGTAAAGGCAAGGTCATCGTCAATATTGAGGGTAAACTTTTCACGGAATATCTTTATGATGGTCACGGACGATCCAAACCAGTTCTCTACCCTATTCTGGGGCCCGGAGGAGCCCGCATGACCCGCGACTATCCATTCAAGAAAGGAACTCCAGGTGAGGCCAGCGACCATCCCCATCATGCCTCATTATGGTTCACCCATGGCGAGGTTAACGGCATAAGCTTCTGGCATGTTGGAAAAAATACCGGTGTCATCAAGCACCAGAAATTTATCAAGGTCGATGGGAACACCATCTCCACCACCAACAAGTGGCTCAGTGCCAAAGGCGAGGAACAATGCTCCGATGATACAAGTATTAGCTTCCATGCCCTGGGAGAAAACCGTGCCATTGATTTTGACATCACTGTCCATGCATCCTCCAGTGATGTTAAATTCGGTGACACCAAGGAGGGTTCCATGGGTATCCGGACCAACCCCGCCCTGCGCGTAAAAGGCTCCGTTGCCAAGGGACAGGCCATCAATAGTGAAGGCATCAAAGGTAAAGCAGTCTGGGGCAAGCGTGCCAAGTGGGTCGACTACTGGGGGCCCATCAATGGAAATACAGTTGGTATCGCAATCTTTGACCATCCGGGCAATCAACGGCACCCAACATGGTGGCATGCCCGAGACTATGGATTGGTTGCGGCAAATCCATTTGGTGTTCACAATTTTGAAGGCAAACCCAAGGGAACAGGCGATCTCGTGATCAAGTCAGGTGAAAAGGTGCGATTCCGATACCGCTTCCTTTTCCACGCTGGAGATGTAAAGGCGGCAAAGATTAGTGAAAACTACACAACCTGGGCCAAGTAACACCCGGGGAATCAATGACAGGTTTCATTGATTGATGCGACCTTTCCTAACACTTATTGCTTGCGTAACGCTGTTACTTGGGTCGTTTGCGATCTGGGGAGAGTATTTCGATGGACTCTTCAATGAAGAATCCATCGTGATTCAACCTGGTTTCAGGACTGCTGCATTTG
Source organism: Opitutia bacterium (assembly GCA_018668635.1). GTDB lineage: Bacteria > Verrucomicrobiota > Verrucomicrobiia > Opitutales > JABJCN01 > JABJCN01. Next base: position 36,385 of record JABJCN010000067.1, on the reverse strand, counting down.
TAATCCTGCTATTGATGTCAGATGTAATCCTCCCCATACCGGTAACAGTCATTCTGGCAACACTGGGCATGACCTACGGAGCTGTGGTTGGTGGAGTAATTGGGACAGTAGGAACCTTCGTCGCAGGTTCCATCGCATACTTTTTGTGCCGATTAACAAATCATCGGATAAGTGGATTTCTCCTGGGGGAAAAAGGTGTGAAGCAAATTAAAGTCGTTTTCCAAAAACATGGAGGCTGGGCTGTTGCCCTTTCCCGTTGGATGGCAATTCTCCCGGAACTTGTAAGCGGTTGTGCGGGTCTCGTCCGTATGCCGGCAAGACAATACTTCCCTGCCCTTATCTGCGGAGTTGCACCAATGTCATTCACCTACGCCTGGATCGGCTCCACAAAAGCCATGGAGAAACATACATTTACGGGAATGATTCTCAGTGCGATAATCCCGTTGTTCCTATGGGCATTGGTTAACAGTATTCTTCGAAAAAAGTCTGCTTAATCTAACCACGCACATCATAGCAGTAGAGGATTTCCTGATCCCGAAGATAAAGGCGACCGTTTGAAATGACGGGATGTGTCCAGACCTTGCCTGAAGGTTTACGCTGGGTGGTCTGGGGTGAAAGCTTGAAACGACCGCGTTCCTGCCATCCCTTGGCTGAGGCATCAATCAGGGCAACAGTACCGGTACTTTCCTCCAGAAGATAAAACTTACCATCGGCACAAGCAATGGCTCCCTTGGTTAAGGCTTTCTTGTTGTTCCAGACAATTTCTCCGGACTTGAAATCCTGACATAACCACCCACCGCCATCAGAATAGCCAAAGAGGTGATCGCCATACTTTATCACTCCTCCGTGATGATTCTTCATATTCTTGTTGACGTAAACCTCTTGGGGCTTGGAACCACCGAGCTTCACCAACTTACAACCAACCCCGTAACCGGAACTGATGTAGACATGCCCCTCATGGTAAATAGGCGTAGGAATAACAGCGGTTCGCCCGGTCCATGGAGTGCGCCATAAAAGTTTACCATCCGATGCCCTGACTCCGGAAAGCGCCTTCTGGGTAAGCTGGACGTATTGCCGAACTCCATTGTGCTCAATGGGGACAATGGAAGAATATTGGGCGCCATCAGGGAAAGCCTCACTTGTCCAGATTGTCTTGCCGGTTTTCTTGTTAAGGGCAGCCATGAGTCCCTTTTTCCCTCCGGGTGTGCAAACAACTAGATTCCCATCAACGAGAACGGACTCACAGTATCCCCAACCGGGTACTTTACCACCAAGTTCCTTTACAAGCTCACGCTTCCAGACAATGGCTCCATCTGAAACCTTTGCACAAATAAGCTGTCCCTTGGCAGACAATGTATAGATGTTGGAATCATTAACTGTTGGGGTACCACGAGGGCCATTACCCCATTTATTTTCAAAGTGTTCACCAAAGTCAGTGGACCAGATTTTTTTTCCGGTGCTAGCATTAAAAGAAAGCAGGTGGGATTTCCCATCAATCAAGCCCAAGGTAAAAAGCCTACCATCGACAATAGAGAAACCGGAGTAACCGAGACCGGCATCCTTGTTTATCCATAAACGCTTGGGTCCACCATCGGGCCATGTCTTCAAAAGTCCGGTCTCCGGCGAGATGTCAGTGCGATCAGAACCACGCCACTGGGGCCAGTCTCCGGCATGGGTTTGTAGGGATCCGGCCAAAAATATCAGTGTTAGAAATATTGGTTTCATTGAATGCGTTATCTTGGTTTAAAGGATTAAAGAAAAATTGTGCAAGGTTGACCTTTTGCAACTCAGGCATTTTCTCAACCTGAAAAAAATACCCTTACCCATATAATAGACATGAATCCCGAAGTTATGAACTATATGGTCGGCACCGAGTCGGCCCAGGATGTTAACTACACCTTTGTTGAAGCTATTGCAAAGGCCTTGGATGAGACGATCCAGAAAATTGAGGATTGGAAGGTCAAGGCTGAAGAGGAGGGCTTTGACTTTGCAGAAAGCAGTATGCAGGCCGTCCAAGGTGTGGCACTTGCTGTTTCCTATGGTATCGTGGACTTTAGCCTGATCAGTTTTCCGGACGCCTGCGAAACAGGAGTGATTGAAAATACACCTGAACAAAAAGATGAGGAAGGCAATGTAATCGCACCCGGTGAACCCTACTTCAAGGAACATGATGAACCTCAACCCGGCAATCGCCTTTTGTTCAATCTACGTAGAATCAAGGAACTTTTGGAGGAACAACAAGATGTGCATGAGGAACGAGGCATGGAATGGGCATCCCCACATGGTTGCCCAGAGGATGGGCAAAATTCCTTCGATCAGCGCACCCGTATTATACAGATGCTGGATAAAACCATAGGGAAGATTGAATCAAACCGGGGGCAATTCGCCTGAATCCGAGGTTTATCCTTAAGTTGGTAACCTGAAAATCTGTTATCTAGACACGAAAGAACCCGCACCGGGTAGTGGATGCGGGTCCTTCGAACAAGTGGTTTAGGTGTATTATGGTTTAGAAGTAGACTGCCCGATATCTTTATCGGTTTAGAACATGATATCGAACGTGGACGTCTACTATGTATTAGCCGAAAACACAAAATATTACGTTATTTTTAAAAAAAGTTAAATTGTAGATTTATTGTAGATTTCAAAATGAAGTAAAAGGTTGGGAGGTTGCCCGAACTGATACCGTTTTCGGAATTATCTTGGTAAACAAATACACATCTAATTATCCAAACAGGAATCAATCTATTTTCCATAGCGACAAATCACTTGACCAAAGGCTGTATTTAAGTAATAAGAATCAGCTTTCAGAAAGAATCCCTCTAAAATTCCGGAATGTCGTTTAGGCATTCATTATCGGACTAGAACCTCAAAATAAATCGATAAATTCTGAAAACCCAATTTTAAAGATTCAAATTTTGCGTGTATTATTTACGCAAATATAATAAAATAACATAAATACCTAGATTAGAAAAAAGACAGATGCCTAAAGGAAAAATTAAATGGTTCAATGAAGACAAAGGTTACGGCTTTATTGAGCAGGAAGATGGCGGAAAAGATTTATTTGTTCACCATAAGGAAACAGATGGATATGCCCTCAACGAAGATGACGCAGTAGAATTTGAAGTTGGAGAAGGCCTCAAGGGACCTTGTGCTACCAACGTAAAAAAACTCTAAGATAATATTGAGGAAAGTTAAGGTTCCCACACAAAAAAGGGATCACTACACTTACTTCGATAATTCATTTTTATTAAAGGCGGCTCCATGAAAATGGGCCGCCTTTTTTCATTTCTGATGAAAATAATGATCCCCCGGGAATTCACCAGAAGGAAACTTATTAGATTCCCAGGGTTAACTGCACTACTCTTACTTGCCGTACCATCCCTTACGTTTCAGGTATACCCAGAAGAAAATCTGCAACGCAAGACAGACTATATTCTATTGTACCAAAGGGACAATGGAGGATGGCCCAAGAATTACGATAGGGATCAAAACCCTAGCGCGCAAGAAGTTATAAATATCCGTGCAAAAAGAGGTGGAAATGATGCCACATTTGATAATGGAGCCACTCACACCGAGGTACGCCTCCTGGCTGATGCATTCAATTCGACTGGCAATATACGCTACAAAAATGCCTTATTGAAGGGTGTTGAGCTCATGCTTCTGACCCAGTACCCAAACGGCGGTTGGCCACAACGCCCAAATGCCAGTGGCTATTCAAAACATATCACCTTCAATGATGGAGCCATGATCGGTGTAATGACAACCCTGCGTGACTTGGCAAATGACAGGGATGCGTATTCTTTCATTGATGAAAGGCTTCGAACAAGGTGTAGGAACGCAGTGGAAAAAGGTATCCTCTGTATCCTGAAATGCCAGATCAGCGTGGACGGGAAGAGGACCGCCTGGTGCGCCCAGCACGACGAGAAGACATTTGCGCCACGAAAAGCCCGAAGCTATGAACTCGCATCCATCAGCGGGGCTGAGTCCGTAGGTATTGTCCGTTTCCTGATGCAAATTGAGAAGCCATCGCCGAAAATCATTGCAGCCGTGCAAGGAGCTATCCGTTGGTTTGATGAAGCCAAGCTCACCGGCATTCGCGAAATCCGCATGGATTCCAAGGGTAGCCCCAAAGGATTTGACAAGGTTGTCGTCAAGGATTCCAAGGCACCGCCGATCTGGGCACGCTTTTACAGGATCGGGACGAACCAACCCATCTTCTGCAGCCGCGACGGCATACCCCGGAAAACCCTGGCCGGGATTTCCTACGAGCGACGCAACGGCTACAGCTGGCTCGGATACTGGGGAAAAGATCTCCTGGCAAAGGACTACCCTGCCTGGCAAGGGGAATGGGCCCTGCATCACAACGTCCTTCGTTGAATGTCTTTCTAGAAACGGTCAGCATTCACCTGTCACAAACATTGAGGTTACCCCACTATGGACCTGACAAATGATCCCATCCCGGGCCTGGTCCGGAAAATCGCCGTGCCCGTCACTGTTGGCGTCTTCTTCGACACCATGTACGGCGTGGTGGACATCTTCTTTGCCGGTTTCATTTCCACGGAGGCCCTCGCCGCCCTTTCCATTGCCTCTCCAGTATTTTTCTTTATCCTCACAATCAGCGCTGGAATCTCCCAGGGCAGCGCGGTGCTGATTTCCAACGCGCTCGGGGAAAAGGACCACGAAAAGGCCCATAAAATCTGTGTTCAGTCCATTTCGTTCGGATTCATCTCTGCGATCCTGCTATCATTGATCGGTTTCCTAATCGCGCCGACATTGTTGCGCACCCTTGGTGCATCCGGTGAATACCTCAGGATTGCCTTGGGCTACTTGAACCTGATCCTGTGCGGCATCCTGTTCATTGTCCTCCAAAATGTCTTTAATGCAGGCTTAAGGGCACAAGGCAACACGAAGCCCATCCGAAATGTCTGGGTCACAGGTTGCCTCTTGAACTGCGTGTTGGATCCATGGTTCATGTTTGGCGGATTCGGGATTCCCGCCATGGGAATCCAGGGTCTTGCCCTTGCCACAGTCACCATTCAATTTTTCGGTGCGATCTACATGTTTCACAAGTTATCCGAATCCAGTCTTTGGAAAGGACCGTTTCTTGCCATCCTGGCTCCATCTGGAACCTACCGGGAAATCATGCTTCAGGGCCTGGCATCCAGTTTCAACATGGCAAGCCTCGCATTTGCCTGGTTTGTGGCCACATTGTTCATCAGCAAGTTCAGCACCGAGGGTGTTGCCGCCTACGGGATCGCCGTCCGCATTGAAGGGTTTTTCATAATCCCTGTATTTGGATTGAGCACAGCTCTGCTCTCAATGACGGGGCAAAACAATGGAGCGGGGAAACCCGAGAGAATACAGCAGACCTTGAGGACCACCATGAAATACAGCCTTGTCACTGTGGCAATCGGTGGATTGATCCTCTTCTTCCTTGCAGGCCCATTTATGTCGATTTTTTCAGATGACCCATTGGTGATCAGGCACGGCGAGGTCTATCTACGGATTGCCGCATTCATCCTTTGCGCAAGAGTGATTCATCTCCAGATGATCAGCCTGCTCCAGGGCTTGAAAAAACCCTTCCCGGTGGTTGTAACCTGCATTTGCCGGTATGTCCTTGGCACATGCATCCTGGGCTACATAATGGCGTTCCTGCTCAATATGCGGGAACTCGGAGTCTGGTGGAGTTGGTTCATTGTGGCATGGAGCACTTCAATCATCATCTACCTCCATGGAATAAAAGTGCTCAAGCAAACCCTCGCCTCGTCACAGGATACTACATCACAATGATGCCCTCGGATAAGTCATTTCATTACACCTCCTATGCAACCCACTTCGAATGGACCTGACAAATGACCCCATCCCGGGCCTGGTCCGGAAAATCGCTCTGCCGGCCAGTATTGGTTTCTTTTTCAACACGATGTACAATGTGGTGGACACATTCTTCGCAGGATTCATTTCCACCGATGCTCTGGCTGCCCTTTCCATTTCCTTTCCCGTGTTCTTTATCATTATTGCAATGGGAAGCGGGATATCCCAGGGAGGAACAGCACTCATTGCAAATGCCTTGGGAGAAAAAAACCCCGGGAGGGCTCATCAAATCTGCGTCCAGTGCATTTCCTTCGGGTGCCTGTTTTCGATTGCCCTTACCTTTGCCGGCTTTCTCTCCGCACCCATTTTGTTCCAAATCCTTGGTGCATCGGGTAAATACCTGGAAATTGCGCTGGACTACATTAACCTGATCCTTTGTGGCACCATCTTCTTTGTCCTCCAGTCCATTTGTAATGCGTGCCTGAATGCACAAGGTGACACCCGATCCTACAGGAACGTCTTGATTGCAGGGTTCTTACTTAATTGTGTGCTGGACCCATGGTTCATGTTCGGCGGACTTGGAATCCCTGCCATGGGAATCAAGGGAATTGCCCTCGCGACAATCTTAATACAGTTTCTCGGTATGATCTACATGCTTCACCGGCTCTCCCTGACAAAACTCTGGGACGGACCCATCCTGAGCATGCTGGCCCCATCCCGGATCTACCGTGAAATTGCAGGGCAGGGTTTCCCCGCAAGTTTCAACATGGTAAGCGTGGCAATTGGTATTTTCCTGATCACCTGGTTTATCAGTATGTTCAGTACCGAGAGTGTTGCCGCCTATGGCATAGCCACCCGCATCGAGCAAATCGTCCTGCTCCCCACGATTGGACTCAACATCGCGGTCCTCTCAATGACAGGACAAAACAATGGAGCCAGGAAACCCGGGCGTATTCGGGACACCCTGAACACAACAATGAAGTATGGCCTGATCATGATGCTGACCGGCGGTTTCCTCCTCTTCTTTCTGGCCGGACCCATGATGAAAGCCTTCACCAATGATCCTATTGTCGTCGCCCACGGTGTTGACTACCTCAGGATTGCAGCCATCACCCTCTGTTCCTACGTCATCCTCTTTCAGACGGTCAACCTCCTACAGGGACTGAAACGACCCATGTTTGCTCTCGTCATCGGTCTCTCCCGACAAATCATTGCCCCGAGCATTGTGTTTTACCTCCTCGCGTTTAAACTCGGGATGAGGGAATCCGGCGTCTGGTGGGGTATTTTCCTGGTGACCTGGAGTGCCGCGATCATCACCCATTTCTTTGGCAGGCATGTGCTAAGCAAAACCTTGGCCTCAAGAATTGAATCTTCACGGGATGGATAGCCTCTATACTCAGGAATCAAGAATGATTCTATTCCTTAAATAAACGCCCCAGCAGGCCATCAATTTCTTTGCTACGCTTGGATTCGGGAGCAACCTTGCGTGCCTCAGTCAGCAAATTCCTTGCCTGATCCTTATCCTTTTTACGGAAGAAAAACATACTCTTGTAGAAAAGCGCATCCTGTAGTGATTCACCGGTGGGTTTTTTCTCCTCGATCAATTTATCAATGGAGGCGATCGAATCGTCAGGGTTCTTGTCGCGACTAGACTTCATGATTTCCTGAAGGGCTCCCTTTACCTTGGCAGTTGATAAAGCACTCTCGTACTTGGTCTTGAGACCGGCACTGTCGTCTTCATCGAGCTTGATGATCCGTTCAATCATCTTACCATAATGAGTGGAAACCAGTTCCGTATCGACTAAGCCTAGAGCCTTGTCGAGCAATTTGGCCTTCTCGATTCCCTTGGCTTCCTTTGACTTGCCAATGATTTCATCACGCTGCTTAAGGATGGCTGACTTGCTGACAATATCTTTTACCCAGTCCTCCGCAGCCTGATTATTGTAACCACTTTGTTTATGGTAGGGCTTTCCTGCCTTGTCAGCCAGGATAATGGAGGGCACCCCGGAAATCTGGTATTTGGCACTCATTTCCTTGTACTGCTCGATCTCCTCTGGAGTCTGCTTGGATTTGTCGCGTGGGTTGTCGAGCTTGAGCAGGATAAACTTCTTGGGCATTTCCTTAACGAAGGCATCCTTTACAAGTACGTTCTTGTGAAGCGCCTTGCAGGGCGGGCACCAGTCCGAACCTGTAAATTCCATAAGAATGCTCATGCCCTCTTTTCGTGCACGATTTCGAGCTTCCTTGTAACTGACCGACCAAATGGATTCTGCATCATTCTCCTCTACGGAAGATGCATCAGTTGGTTCTACTTTTGTCTGCCTTTTTTCCGGTGCTGGTTCTGCCTTCGGTTCAGGTTTTCCGGTAGACGAAGTCTTGACTGCCAGTAGTTTCTCCACCTTTTCCTCCAGATCCCGCCTGGCATTCTTGTCTGTAACATTGCCATCCTTGTCCACCAACCACATCGCAGGAATGCTACGAATTCCATATTGGGTGGATATCTTGTTCTTCCATCCCTTACCGTCGAAATATTGAGGCCAGGGCATATCCCGATCCTTGACGAACTTTTTCAGCTTCTCCTCGCTGGAGTCGAGGGATATGCCGATAACTTCAAACCCTTTGGAATGCAGTTTATCATAGGTCTTCTTTAGGTTCGGGATTTCCGCCACACAGGGACCACACCAAGTTGCCCAGAAGTCGATCAACACAACCTTGCCCTTCATCTTGGACAGGTCCACTTCACGGCCATCAATGGCAGTGAATTTTATGTTCAGGGGTTTACCAAGCGATTCTTCCTTCGTCCCCGTGGCCTCAATTGATACACCTGTGACATCCTTGACGATTTTCTTGGCAAGTCCAACACTGGTTCGACATGTGCTGTCTTTATTGCGGCAACCAGCAATAGTCATTTTGCAACCACAATCGCACATTTCCTTGTTTGCACGTTTGAGAATCTCTGCCTGTTGCTTCGGGGTAAATCCAGAGATATCAATCTCTTTCATTGTTTTATAATTGGTCGGGGCGGTCTTGGTTGCAGGCGCCTTCTCTTTCGGTTCCTCCGGCTTATCCTGGGCGCACAACAGTATCGACAACGTCGATAAAAATAAAAATGGAATTAGGTTTTTCATTGTCTGATTAATATCTGTGACGATTTATCTGCCTAAAACTAAGAACCGTCAATGCTTCACCACATTGAGAAATATTTCATTGGCAGTCCATCCCTGTGGATTTCCGCAAACTATCAGTAACCTGAAATCCGGTCAACTAATGACAATTACATTCTCTCCACTGACTCAGTCACAGGACTTGCAATATGATGAACTCAATAATTGAATTTATGAATCGAACTTAAGCTGACACGAAAAAATCGACCTCAATCAATGCCCCTGATACAAATCTGGAAAACATCTCTGACCGAACTCCTCTATTTCCATGATGAGAAGAGACCTCCATTAAGAATATTCTTTCCGCTTCTGTTCCTCTTCTTCATTGTTCTGAATGCAGCCTGTTACTGGTTAGCGATGTTCACAGCCTATCCAACCTACATGGAGACAACGGAGGCGCGACAATATCTGCTACTACAGTTTCCTGTTGGCATCCTTGGAGCGCTTTTTGACAGTCTGTCATTCTTTATCACAATCTGGATTATACGTCGAGCCCTGGAATGTCAAAGCACCGCCGAATATGTGAGTCATCTTTCCATTGATGTTTTCATAGCCATTATTGCCACCTTTTGGGTTTTGTTCATCTTTACATGGGGCGGTCAAGTTGTCTCCAGCATAGACGCTCTTTTTACAGACAAGGTCCCTGAGACGATTTTGGAACGAACCGGGAAGACGACCACACGTGTTCAGCAAGCCATCGAAAATCCAATTGGCAACTGGCGAAACATCTACTTCGGCTTGATTATGGGCATATCAGCATCCCTGCCAACCGTGACCCATTTCCTAATATTCTGCCGTGCCTGCATTCGCTCCATTGGAAAAGATACAACTGTCAAACACTAGCCATACTACATAGGAGCAATTCTTCTGGATCCAACATCTGTGGTCAGTAAAACATGGGCGTCGAAACTACGATAAAGTAGTTCATTTCGGATAGGTTCAGCTTCCGCGTGCTCCCAAAGGTTTTCATGCTCCCAAGGGTCATTTTTTAGGTCGTAAAGTTCGCCCTGTCCCTTTCCGTGGTACACAACAAGCTTGTATCTCTCATCCCGATACATTGTCCCGTAAGAACCGGTTCCGCCAGTGAAATGGGGATCGAGGGCGTCGAAGTATTCGCAACGCACAAATTCTCGAAAACGGGAAGGATCGGCTTGACCACGTAGAATTGGAAGCAGGCTACGACCCTGGAAATAATCAGGTAAATCCACCCCACCCAGTTCCAACATGGTGGCACTCATATCAAGCAACTCAACCAACCCCGGACTTTGTAGCCCGGTCTGAAATTGTCCTGGCCAAGAGAAAATAAGAGGCACCCGAACCAAGCCCTCATAGAAGCGACAACCCTTGTACATGAGGCCATGGTCGCCAAGAGTCTCACCATGATCACTGGTGAAGATTATTACCGTGTCTTCCCGTTGACCAGAATCATCGAGTGCCTGCAGAAGTCGCCCGAACTCATCGTCAATCTGGGCAATCATCGCATAGTACAATGCTTGCTTTTGCTTGGCTTCATGTTCCTCTGGGGTTCGTACATTCCCTTGAAAATCAACATCTGCAAGCTTGGCCTGTTGCTCAATGTCCGATGATTGGAAATGAGGCCCAGGCATGGACTCAGCGGGAAAACGATCCGCATAGCTTTTGGAGGGAATAAAAGGTGGATGCGGATCATAAATATTTACACTCAACATCCAAGGACCATCCCGATCCTGGTTAATAAACTCGATGGAACGCTCCGTGGCCCATGTATTCTGGTGAAATTCGCGGGGGACCCGGTCGGGATGATCCCGAAGGGCATCAAGGTCTCCACCTTTGTCCCTGACCCATTCGGCATAATCGTGACCCTCAGGCCAATCATCACGCGGGGCATGGCTGTGCTTCCAGAAACGATAGCCGTCATCCAATCGGGGTTCGGTACGGCGACCTGCACTCACGAGGTGAAACTTACCAACCAACCCACAGTCATAGCCGGCATCAAATAGAAGCCTTGATATGAGTGTAGGTCCTGAAGGAAAAGTATCGTTTCCGTTGCGGGTGTTATGTAGCTTGGACGGATAAATTCCTGTCATAAAGCTTGAACGACTGGGAGTACAAATCGGGCTTTGGCAGTAGGCATGAGTGAAGGCCGTCCCTCCCTCCACAAATTGATCAAGCACAGGTGTTTGAACAAACTCATTACCCAGCGCGCCAATCGTGTCAAAGCGCTGTTGGTCCGTGCAGTACCAAAGAATATTTGGGCGATTCCCGTTCATAATTAATTATCCATGGGTATGGTTTTCAAAGATTCAAATTACTCGACCAAACAACCAGTAGCACCCCCAGAAACCTTCCTGTGTAAACATACCTGATCCATTAATAACGGGGAATTTCCGGATCCACCTTGTGGGACCAGGCATCAATTCCACCTGCCATGTTGTATAATTTGGAAAATCCCCGTTCCTGCAGGAACATCGCAGCCTGATGGCTTCGCATTCCATGGTGACAATGAAGAATGATCGGTTTTTTCTGAAGACCATCCAGCTCCTGCCAACGAGAACTCAATTCTTGAAGTTCAATCTGCTTTGAGCCGGATATTCGAGCGATCTGAAGCTCCATATCCGTTCGCACATCAACAAGCAGAGGTGGACTTTCACTTCGCATCATGTCTGCAGCCACAGATACTTCCAATTGAACGATTTCATCTCCGCACATATCATCCTCTTCTTCATCCATTCCACCGGCACCACAAAATTTCTCGTAATCAATAAGCTCGGTGACGCTTCGATTGTCCCCACAGACAGGACACTCCGGGTCAGACTTGATTTTCAGTTCCTTCCATCGCATCGCAAGTGCATCATAGATAAGAAGGCGATTTAACAATGGGTTTCCCTTGCCCAATATCAATTTAACAGCCTCTGTGGCCTGCGCCACTCCGACCATACCCGGAAGCACACCAAGGACACCGCCCTCGGCACAATTGGGAACCTCTCCGGGTTTTGGAGGCTGCGGAAAAAGACATCGGTAACAGGGACCATTCGAATGCGCAAATACTGTTACCTGTCCTTCAAAACGAAAAATACTTCCGTATACGTTCGGAATGCCGGTCAACACACAGGCATCATTGACGAGGTATCTGGTGGCAAAGTTATCTGTTCCATCAACGACCAAGTCGTATTCCTTAAACAAGTCCAGGGCATTTAATGAGTCCAGGCGCACGGGATGGCAGTCAACCTGTACGTCCGGGTTAATGGCGTTGATACGCGACTTGGCCACATCCACCTTGGGTTTCCCCACATCACCGGTTTCAAAAAGTACTTGGCGCTGCAGGTTTGAAGCATCCACCTTGTCAAAGTCGACAATACCCAATCGGCCAACACCTGCGGCTGCGAGGTAAAGCGAGGAGGGGCATCCCAAGCCACCGGCACCCACAATGAGGACCTTTGCAGCCAGTAATTTCTCCTGACCATTCATTCCCACCTCTGGAAGAAGGAGGTGGCGACTATAACGTTCAAGCTGGGCGGTGTTCATCGACATGCCAATTACAAGTTCAAATTAATTTCCACAGACCACGCAATCATTTCTACGATGAATCAAGGATTCCATGACTTTAAAATCCCGCATATCCATGCTCAGTAGTCGACCGCCCAAGGGTTCCCCTACACCTGTAACAAGCTTGATTGCCTCCATTGCCCCCATGCAACCCACCGTACCTGAAACTGCTCCAAATACGGGAAACTGCCGTTTCCATGAAGGCGGTTCTTCTGGGTGAAGGCAGGCCAAGCATGGCGTCTCAGGACCGGGAAGAAAGGTGGTGATATGAAACTGTAATTCATACATGGCACATTCCACCATGGGTTTTCCCTGTCTAACCGTCTCACGATTCAAAAGTAAACGTTCCTCAAATAGTGGTGCACAATCAACAACGACATCCACCTGCCCCACCAAGTCCGCAACATTGTCATTATTGACATTTTCTGGAATACCCAAAACTTCAATCAAAGGGTTCAATTCGCCAAGTCTGCGCACAATGGAATCGATGCGGGGTTTCCCAACCCAGTCGGAAGTCATCAGCAACTGACGATGTAGATCGCTCGGTTTCAAGTTTCCCGCATGGGCAATGACCAGTTTACCGACTCCGGCTGCCGCGAGTTCATAGGCAACCAAGCCACCAAGCCCGCCACATCGGGTGATAAGCACACTCGATTCCTTTAGTTTTTGTTGTCCGGCCTCACCAATACCGGGAACCCACATTTGCCATTCATAAATGGCCTTCTCCGCAGGGGTCAGCATATCAACCACCAGCAATCGGGGACATCAAGGTTAGTTCACATCCAGTCAACAAGGATTCGGTGTCATCTGTCTCCAGTTGCCGACCCTCCCGAAAAATCAAAATGACTGGACGAACAGAACCGTCATCGTCCAGGATCATTGAACGAACTCCTTCACATGAACTCGCCAGAGCCTGAACCGCCTCTGTAGCCGTGACCCCGTCCGGCACGTCCACTACATATGAAGTCCCCCCTGCCGCCTGCCGTAACTGGCCCCAAAGTTGAAAGTTCACGATCATAACTCTTTTTCTAGACCTTGTTTAAAACGCCTCCATCAAGATGGAATACTACATCCCCCAGCCTCGAAGCCTCAGTCTTGCTATGGGTGATATGAAGCGCAGTCACGTTTTCCTTTTTCAAGGTCTTGGTAAATAATTCACAGATTTCTTCAAGGATATCTTCATCAAGCGCACTTAAAGGCTCATCCATACAAAGGAATCTTGGCTTGATTGATAATGCACGCCCCAAGGCCACCCGTTGAGTTTCCCCGCCACTTAATCCATGGGGGAATCGTTCAAGGAGATGTTTGATCCCCAAGTTGTCAGCAAGTTCCCTGACCCGTGCCTCAATATCAGCCTGTGGCAACTTTCTTACCAACATGGAAAACGCCAACTGCTCCCAGACCTTCATTCTCGGGAACAAAGCACCATCCTGTGGCACATAACCAATACCCCTATCTGCCGGAGGCAGGTTTGTAACATCCTGGCCGCCAAGTAAAACCCTCCCCGATTGAACACCACGCAATCCGCATATAGCCTCGAGAACTGTCGTCTTTCCACAACCGCTTCGTCCCATTAGCACACCATACTCACCGTCAGCAAGTTCCAGACCAATATCCTTCAGCTCAAAGTCACCCTGACGAATCAATAGCTGCTCAACGGCGATCATGAGAAAATCCTTTTCATTCCCAGGGTGCGGGCGACAATAAACACCACCGCTGCAGTTGCAATCATGATGAGCGAAACCGCCAGCATGCCTTCTGTTCGACCGGCTTGTAACTCCAAATATGCACTGGTTGGCAAGACCTCGGTTTTCTGGCGCGTGGCACCGGCAAATACAAGAATAGGCCCGAATTCACCAAGGGAACGTGCCCAGGCCAATGTTCCTGCAGCAAGAACACCCCCACGAGCCTGTGGCAGGATGACACGCCAAAATGCCTGCTGCCTGTTGCAACCAAGGGTCAACGCAACCTGCTCGTATCGCTGCGGAATCTGCTCAAAGGTGACACGCATGGTCCTCACTGCAAAGGCACAGGCCACCATAAATTGAGCCAGCACAACCGCCGGCCACTTATACACCACCATATCGCTTAACCAATCCGGCACATAACGGAAAAGAATAAGAAGGCTGAGACCCACCACCAGAGGGGGAAGAACCACTGGAATATCAAGGAGTACATCGATAAATGGTTTACCCCGGAACTCATAGCGACTCATCAGGTACCCGATCGGCACGGCAACCCATAGGGACAGCAAAGTGGTTATTGTACAACTGATCAGACTCAACTTGATCGAAAACTGGATATCACGGCTCCTCAAGGCCTGGATGAGCGGATTTGGCTTTGAAAGCTTGATGGCCTTCGTAAGTACAGCCTCCTCCGTCACTTGAAATGATAATCCTTCCTGTGAGGTATCCTTAATTTCATGCACACCCGCCCATCCGTCATCTCCGGTACTGCTGATGCGAATAAATTCCCCCCAAAGCAATCCGTGAGGCAAATCCGTCTTTAATGTGGCAACATCATCCTTCATCGAAATGCTGACAATGCGCACCTCAGGTCGCAATGATGCCGTGACGGCCTTGCCTTTCTCACGCGGCAGGATCAGGACATCATCAATGTTCGCTGTAAAAAGTCCGTCCTTTTCGATCAATGTATCTCCCAGTCTCAATCCGGTTTCATTGCCTCCCTTGCGAAAATGATAGGTTCGACCCGGTTCAAGTGAAACAATGAAACCCTCCGCATCCTCAGAATAACGACCTTGCTCAAGAAGTTCAGGACCTAGGATAGGTTGATCCCGATAATTGAGAAATACCAAGTCAGCCAACATCATTGCAGCAATAATGAAAAGATAGCTTCCACCGAGTACCCAAAGCACAGCCAGAAACGATCGATCAGAGGCCACGCGATTGAGCGGTTGTGCTGAATCGTTCATTCCGATTCGGCCACCCAGCTGAATCCAAGCTGCTCAAACCGACGACGGGAAGTATCAGACACCAACCTCAACATCAAACGCTCGGTGAGCTGTGGATACGGCGTGTCCTTCCTTGCTGCAACATTCTGGACTGCAATCGCTCGTTCAGCCTGCAACGGCACAGCTAAAAAACGTTCATTCAGATGCTGTATATTCGCCTCATAAACAAGGACCACATCCAGTTTCTCTCCCGCCTCCATTGTCTGGATTAAGGTGTGAGCGGTATCCGCCATCATTTCAATATTTTCCTTAATTGAATCAAACTTGCCGGTTTCCCGGATCAATTCATGGCTTAGTGCTCCCAGTGTACTCGCATTCGGATCAGTCGTACCAATACGCAGTCCCTCCTGATCCAAATCCGACAAGGCATGTAAATCCTTGGGGTTCCCCTTTGCCACCAGCATGACAATGCGCGTGCTTGAAACCTTCAAGTCAGGCCCGAATGGATTGCCCATCGCTAATTGAGCCTTGGTTAAATAAGTGGCATCACAAGTCACAAACAAGTCAGGCAATCCCTGCTCGCCTGTTTGCATCTTGCTGACAAGGGTGCCACAACCAGCATAGACCACGTCAACCTCACAACCTTCCCGCTCCTCAAACTCAGAAATCGTTTTCTCTACAGCTTCCCGATTAACACCGCCGCAATCAATTCGTAACTTGGGTCGCTCTGCCCACGCATCCCCGGCGATGGAGATGTATTTGTGCCGGGCAAATACCAGTCCACCTTTCTGTGGTGCAGAAAGATAACGGGCAAACTGTAATGCAAGCGTAGGTTTATCCGTAGATGCCGTTACTGCGACTGAAATATCCGCACTACTGTCTGCCAATTCTGGCAAATCCACTACCCGCAGTCCATGTTGTCGTGCGGTGGAATTCCATATAAACGCCGCCTGGGTCCCGGCATTCTCCTTAACTGCAAGAGCCGCCTCAGTAACGGTCGGGAAAGAGGATGCCTTCGCTAAATCAACAGATGTCCAGTGTCCGGACTGGATCAACATCTTCCGTGTTTTCTTTCCAACCCCGGCCAAGGGATCACAAGTTACAAATGAAATACCCTGCTTAAGGAGATCATCACAATTCGATAATTCAAGATCCAGACGAGGTTTAAGCCCGAGCACCACTTTCCATCTCGCAATACGAAAAGCCTCGGTAGTCAAGCCATCCGCAAGCGCACGATTCGTAAATTGAAAGTCTGCTGGTATATAAACATCCGCACTGGCCAGACCGCCTTCCCGATCTGTTTTCAATCGATTGGCCAGAACCCCGCTACTGGCATATTCCAAAGCAACCTTGACTCCAAGTTCCTGCTCAAACTGTTTAGCCACCTCCTCAACAGGCAACCGCACGCCGGCTGCACAATAGACAGTGATAAAAGATTCCTCGGAACGCATGCCATCCTTGCTTTTCATGGAGACAATCAAAGCCACCAAGACCAAAACTGAAAAAAAGGTGATAAGAGGCCAGGAATTGCTACGTTTAAAGGAGGGCTCTGACATGGGGGGGGAAAGGTGGATGAAAAGTAACGCCTGTCAACCATGCGCGATTGAAACCCAGCTATATATTGAAACAGCTGGAGGATGAATCCAAGTCTACTTTGGGAGCATTGCGAGATATTTCCCAGTCAATTCATTGACCTTATTACGCTGAGCATCAACCTTCTTGGCAAACTCAACCTCTATCAAATAAGTCTTGTCGAATTCGGCTTTGGAAACATCCCGAACCTTGGTTCGTTCCCCGATAACCGGAGGAAGTTTGCCTGGCAGGGCCTTCATGGCGGCCAAATGCGTTTCTGCATTAAACACAGTGGTCTTTGCAGTTTCAATGGTCTGCTGCTGGGCGACTACTCGCGCCTTGGCATTGTTCAAATCAGTCAGTAGGGCATCACGCACCTGATCCTTTAATTGGGTTTCAGCCTGGGCGAGTTCATTATTTGCAGGTTCCTTGGCGTGCCGTGCAACAAGCTCGGCCACAAAAGCATCAGTTTTCTGGAGGAAAGCCTCCTTGTCGGCGACAATCCGGTTTAATTCTCCAAGTTTTTCTGACTCAGCAACGACTATCGCCTGACGATCGGACAAGGATTTCACCGCAGCCTGAATTTTTGCCGGGGCATCAGTTAGTTCCTTCTGAACCGCGACCAACTCAGCCTGGGCCTTTTCATAAATAGACTTGGCGCTATTTGATTTATCTTTCAATAGATCAAATTCGGCATCCAATTTCCCCAGGGAAGAAAGCTCCACATGGCGACCGACATTGACCTGTTCAGCCTGCCACTTGGCCACCTTTTTTCGGGCCTCAGCAAGCTGGGCAACGGACTGCGCATGAGCCTGCGCAGGGGCCTTTTCTTTTTCCAACTGAGCCTTGAGTCCGGCATCCGACTTGGTCACAGCAGTCTGTGCAGCCTTCAGTCCCGCAGCCTTGTCTGTGGAGAGCTTGGTGGCAACAGCAACCCTGGTGACAGCCTCCTTAAGAACCTGTTCCTTCTTGGCCAAATCCGACTTGGCAGTCTGGGATGCATTAGTGTCCAACTGCGACTGCTGCCTAAAGGAAGCCGTAAGTTTTTCAAATTTCTGGACTTCTCCATTGGCAGCACCATCCTTGGCACGGGCTTCCTTCAGGGCCTTTTCCATGGCCTGCCATGCGGCAACAGCCTTGGCGGCGGCATCCTTGAGTGTGGCATCCTCAGGGAGCTTTACTGAACCCGCATTGGCTACATCGGCAGCCGCCTTCAACATGCCAGACTGAGTCGTACGAGAAGCTACCTGTTCTTTCCATTTCGTCTGCGTAGACCGGACATTTTTCAAATGTGTCTCGTTGGTCTTGAGATCCAAATTTGTCTTGGCTAATTTGTCCTGAATGAGCTTTAAATTCCTGGTGGAGGCATCACGGCTAGCAGTAGCCTGAGCCATCTGCTGTTTACTGACAGCAAGGTCAGCATCGGCTTTTTGCTTTTCTGTGGTGCGTGTGGTCACGGCAACCTTCTGGATCGACAACTGCTTGGCCTTGGCGGCAGTAACAGCCTTGGCGGTCTCCAAGGCCTGTTTTGCCTTCTTCTCCGCTGCCTCGCTGGCAACAACATGCTTCTGTGCGGCATTCAGGCGGGAAGCAAGATTCGGTGGATTGGCTGAAAGTGTACCGACCTGTTTGCTGGAATCAACATCCCAGACAGTCACGTTGCCAAGCCAATCACCAACGATGATACGTTTGGCATTATGGGTAAATGCTACTTCTAATGGAAGATCAGCAAAGCCACCTATAGCCTTGATCTGCTTGCCGTCCTGAGCCCAAATCTTTACCTGTTTGTCACGACCACATGTGACAAGTTGACCATTGTGCGCAAAGTGAACGGATGAAGTACCTCCACCATGCCCCGTCCAGCTTTTCACCTCACGTCCGTTCGTCATTACAAATAACCGAACCGAACCATCCTCACTTGCAGTTGCAACAATGTTGGAGTCCGATCGCCAGGAAATTGCAGTAATAGCTCCCTTGTTACCATTAAGTGTGTAGAAAAGGTTCCCCGAAAAAGTCTCCCATATAAATACGCCACCATTACGGTCTCCGGTTGCAAGGAGTACACCATCCGGTGAAAATGCGACGGCAGTCACCCACTCGGAATGCTTCTTTATGTTGTGTAACATCTCGCCATCCGATGTGTCGTGAAGCTTGACACGTTTGCTGGGACTACCAACCGCAACGGTGGTTTGGTCAGCCGTGATGTCAGCGGAAAGAATGGTATCAAACTCCTGTCCCACTTTCAGCACCTGACGCCCGGTTTTAACATCCCAGGCAATGACGCGCCCGGACTTGCCTCCACGACCTCCACCGGCAACCAGTAGTGAACCATTGGAGCTGAACTTTAGAGACTCGATGAATCCTTCATCATAAGGCAGAACGGCCAGTGGATCAAAGGTGTCCGTGTTGTAAAGCAGGGCCTGCTTTTGTCCCGCCACCGCGGCAATTGGTGCCCAGGGACTTGTTGCCATCGTCGAAATGGCTGCTGGGCGTTCACTCAGAACATGAGGTTCCAGGGCCAGATGCTCAGGCATGGGAGGGGGACCCTCCGGTTTCCCGGTTGAGGTAACTTTAAGTGCGAGGTTAAAGCCTGATTTCTTTGCTTTCTTTGCCTTACTGGAGGCTGTTTCAAGGATACCACCAGCAATCCAGTTTTTGAGCAGGGCTACCTGCGCATCTGACAGTTTGTCCTTCTTGTGCGGCATGTAGGGTTCCTCCAAATGGGCTGTCACCTTATACAGTAGACTTGCATCTGGATTCCCTGGGACCACGGAACCACCACTACTTCCGCCCTTGAGAAGATTGCTGTAGGAACTTAAATCCAGCCCACCCTTGGCCTTGTCAGGATTATGACACGAAATACAAGAAGCCTCCATTAAGGAAAACACATGGTCCTCCCATGTTGTTTTCTCCTGTGCGGTTGCCCCCGCAGCGATTAGTAAAGAAAGATATGCCCGTTTCATTTTACCTATTCAATTGTTACTCCCCGTAATAACTCAGTGATTGAAAATAAACTCCTTGGAGTTCAATAGTGCCCAGAAAACATCCTCCAAAACACCCTTTTTGTCTTCCTCGCTTTCTATAACTGCAAGGATAGGTTTCCGCTCCTCCACAGATGGAGAACGACAGAGGGTGCTTTTGTAAAGAAAATCCAAGGCATCAACTGGAGGCTTTTTTTCAACATTCAGGAGTTGATTCACCAAGCCACCACTTCGAATACGATTATGGGTTATGTCCCCATTCAAAAGATGCAGTGCCTGAGATAAACTGGGTTCCATCTTAACCTCACAGGAGCAGACCGTTTCCCGGGTTGCACGACCAAATGTGGTCAGGAAATAATTGCTAACATTACCATCAGCAATCTGAACTGCGCGGGCTCCTGTAGGAAGTCCCTTGAACTTGTTCTTGGTGCTGGTAACCTGAGTGATTACATCAAGTAAGACTTCAGCTCGCAGACGACGTAGATTGGCATGTGAAAAATTGCGTGTGTCTGATACATTGCTTTCATTGGTATGGGTGGTTCGCTGATAAGTTTGCGAGTTGCAAATATCTCGAACCAAGCGCTTAAAGTCATAGTTGTATTCGGTAAATCGGTGCGAAAGATCATCAAGTAATTCAGGATTTGAAGCAGGATTACTGACTCGAACATCGTCTACAGGTTCAATAATCCCAACACCGAAAAAATGCTGCCATACAATATTTGCCAGATTTCTGGCAAAATAAGGATTTTCTGCAGAAGCCAACCACTTAGCCAATACAACACGCCGATCTGTGCTCCTGGGAATTTCAGGTTGGGCGCCACCAAGAAATTTCGGCAACATGACACGACCATCAATCTTATGTTTCATGTCGCCACTTCGACGATTGTATACGATGACTTCCCGTGGGTCCTCGGCATTCTTGCGCCCGATTTGAGAAAAGAAGGCTGCAAAGGAATAGTAATCATCCATGGTCCATCGGTCAAAAGGATGATTATGGCATTGCGCGCACTGAATGCGCATCCCCATGAAGACTTGTGCTGCATTCTCGGCAACCTTTAGAGTATCTCGCTCAATCTGGTAGTAATTGGTAGCCGGCGCCTTGAAAGTCCCCCCTGTTGAGGAAAGTAATTCCTGTACAATCTTGTCGATGGGTACATTCGTGGCGATGCGCTCCTTGAGCCAGTTATGATAAAGAAGTGTCGCCTTATAGCTGACCTGATTATTCTGTTGGGTACGAATCTGGAGGAGTTCTGCAAATTTCATGACCCACATCTCAGTGAACTCCTTCCGATCAAGAAGTTCATCAATTAACTTCTCCCGCTTCTTGGGATCGGTGCTGGATATAAATTTTGTTTGCTCTTCAATATCGGGAAGGACACCGGCAATATCCAAACTCGTACGCCGAATGAAAGCTTCATCAGAACAAAGACCTGAAGGAATAACACGAAGTTTATGTAGCTTTTCGTTGACGAGTTTGTCCACATAGTTCGTCTCGGCGACCTTGGGGCGTGAATAAGTAAGACCGGCAGGAATAACAATAGCCTGACTACCTACCGTGAATGTGGCAAAACGTGCCATAATGAAAGCTTCGCCACGCTTTTGCGCAGTAACGACCCCTTCCTTGGTAATACTGGCGCTGTTGTCATTATTGCTCTGAAAAACAGCAAGATCAGTAACATCCCGGTCCGTTCCATCAGAGTAACGTGCAATAACAGCCATTTTCTGGGTGGCACCAGTCCCCTCCAGGAGAAGTTTTGGAGGTAGTATCTCAATACTGGTTGGTTGGGGTATATCTGCAGGATCATTGTTGGCACCATCTTTCAACCATGTCAGTATACTATCGTAGTACTGACTCCCCTTCTCAAACAACTTACCACCAGTGTGTGGCACTGCTTCTATTGACTTTTCCAGTAACATGCTCTCCTCGGGAATTGCTAGGTTAATGCGACGAGTGCTGAGTTGGCGGGTGATGCGATGATGGTCTCCATTTGGGTCATAACCAAAGAGGGAAAGCATAAACCCATCCTGTCCCCGGGCTGACCCATGGCAGGACCCGGTATTGCAGCCGGCACGCATGAAGACCGGCATTACATCAAGGCGAAAGCTGACATTACGGGGAGTTGAGGCATCCTTGACAGTGATAGGCACATCAACATTGCGTCCGGCAAAAGTAACCCGCACACTGGTTGAGCCATCCTTGGCGGGAAAAATGCCATTCCGATCGAGACGAGCCGTGGTGGCATCACTAATTGAAAATGTGGCATCGAGAGTGACATCACGTGTGGTATCATCATCGTAAGTGGCCAGCACGACAAGTTTATGGTGATCAGAGGAGGTCTCAAGGCTCACCTTGGAAGGAAAGACCTCAACAGCTACCAGCTTCTTATTGGCAAAGAGTTGTTCACGAACGAGATCGGCCCTGGTCTTGGCACGCAGTTCGATATCCTTTGGCCAGGGTGCACCTCCGGCAATCCAATCCTTGAGCAACTTGACCTGATCGGGGGAAAGAGGATCACCCTTGGGTGGCATGATATCATCATGATCAGCAGCCAGAGCGATACGTTCGATGAGAAGGCTTTTGGCAAAATCCTCTGGCACAATGGCCGGACCTGTTTCTCCTCCCTTTAGAGCAAAGGGAGATTGATCAAGACGCAGCTTTCCCTTCTGTTTCTCAATACCATGGCACTGGATACAGGAGACCTCAAGGATGGGACGGATTTTACTGTGGAAATTCGGGATTGGGGGCTTGGCAACCACCGGGGTCGCAACCACAGGTGCAACAACAGGCTTTTCCGGCGCTGGTGCCGGTGAGGGCTTGGCGACTACGGCAGGTTGTGCAACCGGTTTCGGGGTTTCAGGTTTGGGGACAGGAGGTTTGGCCACTTCAGTCTTTACCTCGGCAGGTTTTACAACCTCGGGTTTCGTCTCCGGTGGCTTTGGTGCCTGCACAGGTTTTGCCTCGGCAGGTTTTGCAGGTTCCTGTGGGACGGCAACCGCCTTGTTTGGTTCCTCTGCACAGAGCTGTATCACCAATCCGAGAAACAGTATTGTCAGTAGTTTATTCATGTAGCTCATCAAATTCGAGGAATGGACTTTATTGGCCACCGGCACGTTCCTTGGCAAGGAGCCGCAGCTTTTCCAGTCGACTGAGGGGTTTCTTGGGTTTTTCAACAACTTTTTGTGCCACAACAGGCTTGGGCTTGGGGGCAACCTTGGGCTTGGCCGGAGGCTTCTTCCTCGGCGGGGGCGGGTTATCAATGCGAATGTGCCCGCTACTGGCGGCAGTCTGGCTGAGTTTGTTCCCGGAAACAGGAATGCTGGCTGCGATAAAAAGATTCTTGGTTATTCCGGCACGAGCCTTGACCTCGGTCTTGATTGGGAATGAAATTTCCTTGGTATCTTTTGTAATGGTAACAGGGACAGTCGTGGTCATGGACGGGAGTGCAATGAGACGAAGCTGGGCTTCCCCCTCAAATTCACGAAGAGTTTCAACCGTGCAATAAACCTCCCCCTCCTTGCCCCGTTCGATGGCTGCCATTTCAATCTTCATGTTGAGGTAGGGTTGCTCAACCGTGAGATCTGTTAGCATTGAGGAGGCAAAAATCTGCCCATCGGGGGCATTGGCCTCTCCAAGTATGGCAATTTTCCATGTGCCCACAGTAGCACCACCATTGGCTGTCAATGGATAGGAAACCTCGCTCTTCCCCTTGGGAATATTGACTGTACCACGTGAACCAATCCCAGGTGGGTTCCAAAGCATTCGAAGGACGATCTGCTCATCAAATCCCTCCTTGCGAATTGCGCGAACCTTGAGACTCAATGAACCGCGCTGAAGAATGGGTGTGGCTGGTTTCTCAATCTCGATTTTAAACGGTACTTCCTCTGTCACTGAAACGGCAAGCCGGTTTACAGAGGTGGAATACATGTCTGTATTACCGGGACCTCGAACCAGTACAAAGTTGTGGCTGTACCCGCCTTCAATAGGTGAGTGCTTTTCTTCGGGCTTCAGGACTTGACGAACCTTCAAATCAACCAGGGTTCCGCCGATTGGAGCATCAGGAGCAGCCTCGAAAACCACGGGGAAGCGATCGATGTCGGGCGGAAGTCGCATGGCGTGCATCTTGACGCCGGGTGGTAGATTATTTGCAATGTAATCCAATTCCGATCGGATATTACGTCTAGTAACCTGAACAACGTTTGCATAGCGATTGCCGCGTGCCACAGGAATCATCTGGCGGGACTGCGTGTCATTATTCCCAAACTGGGGAAGGAAAGTTCTTAATTCTGGGCGCAAATCCTCTACCTCTATACGATAAATATAATTGGGGCCGCCCTTACCCAAATGGTCCCTAACACGGAGGAAATACTGGCCGTCCGCAGGCAGAGTAAAGTCAAACTTACTATCCGGATTACGCCCGACATCATCACTGCCCTTAAGGCTCTTTAACGACTTGCCCTCTTGATGGTAAAGATTCATGACAGGATCGAGAGGCGAACGGAGAGAACGTGCATGGGCTGTAAAAACCAGACGTTGTCCTTTCTGTCCTTTGAAGGTAAAATAATCAGTATCCCCTTCAGCCTGTATAATCCCATTGAAAGCCATGGGCGGTGTTATTTCCGGCATGGGTACCTTTGCACGATTTTCATTGGGTTCAATCTCGAGGACATCCGCGAATTCACTAACCCGAAAACGATTCGGGGATGGGGATATATGCCCCTCCGAATCAGCAAAAATCGCAAAGGAAGGATCCGCTTGGGAAGGTAGATTGATTTTCTTGTTTGGTAACTCACCTTGGTCTCCGAGGAAGCTGACTTCGACTTCTGTACCGGCCTTGCCTCCGGCAGGAAATACTCCCCCGGGGCGAGGGAAATTTCCGACATGAAGGCGATAGTGACTGTTTCCATTACCTCCGTAGGAACTGTCTCGAACCTCTATCCAATAGGTTCCGTCTTCCGGAACAATTATCGATGCAAAACAATCCTGAAGCAACAATGCAGTATCGTCAGCGGCAACCTGCTCAAACCGTTTGGAGTTGAGAATTGCAACATAGGGATCAAACAAAAAGTTCCCGAGACGCAGTGCCTCCACCTCGACACTAAGTCGCTGCCCCTTCTTACCTTCCACAGCATAGAAGTCGACATCCTCATTGTCCACTCGTCCCTCAATCGTATGGTTAATGGGGATAGCCTGTGGCTTAGAGAATTCACTATTGGGCTCTATTTCCTGCACGGATGGAAATGGACCAACCCAGAAAGTATGCAGCGTGCTTAATCCAGAGGATGTGACCAATCGCAAATGGTGCTCACCCAATACACATTCAGGAGTAATCTTGACGGTAGCCGTGGCCCGCTTGTTGTTCTTTTCATCCCCTTCAATCTTCTCAACCTGAAAGCCTGATGAATAAAAAAGAACCTGGTGAATATCCTGCAAACGTTGACCCGTGAAAACCATCTCTACTGTACTTCCCCTCTGTCCTCCGCGAGGAAGGATCTTGGATAGAATTGGTGACGCGGATTGCAGAATGGTATTTGCTGAAAATAATATGAATGCGACTAGAGAGAGAAATTGCAGGCGTTTCATGTCTGTAAGCTGGATAAAGCAATTGAGACCTACATCCAGTATAGGTCTTATAAAATAAGGCAAATTCCTGGGTTCAGGCGAGAAGATCCTTCACAACCTTACCGCCATCAACAATCTCAATCGGACGATCCCCCGGGGCCATCAACTCCTTATCGGCAACAATGCCCAGTTGGTTATAGATAGTGGTGGCAAGATCTTCAACAGAAAGTGGATTCTCTTCAGGCATGGCGGCAAAGGCATCGGATGAACCGTAGATGCTCCCCCGCTTGATCCCTCCGCCCGCAAGGACGACACTGAAGACACGGGGCCAGTGATCCCGCCCATTGTTCTGGTTGATTTTGGGAGTGCGGCCGAATTCGGATGAAATCATTACAAGTGTCTCGTCAAGGAGACCACGGTCGTCCAAATCGGAAATGAGGGTGGCGTATGCCTTGTCCAAGTCAGGCGCCTGTTTCTCGAATGCGTTCTTTATATTACCATGATGATCCCAACCACCGTATGTAAGTGAAACAAAACGCACACCGGATTCGACAAGGCGGCGAGCCATCAAAATTCTCTGGCCGGCGGCATTACGACCGTAGCGATCCCGAAGCTTGTCGTCCTCCTTGTTGAGGTCAAAGGCTTCGCGAGCCTCCTTGGAACTGATCAACTGATAGGCATCCGTATAGAACTGATCCATCGCATTGAGCTTGTCAGACTTCTCAAGTTTGCGAAAATGATCGTCAACAGTGTTCAGGATACTCTTGCGACGATCAAACCGGTCAAGGGATATATCCTTGGGCAACCCAAGGTCCCGAACAGAAAAGCTACCCTGTGCAGGGTCACTACCGAGCCCAAACGGACCGTAAGCACTGCTTAGATAACCGCTGCCAGCAAATTCATTGGGAACATTGGGAATGCATACATAGGGAGGGAGGCTCTTACGGGAACCAAACTCATGACTGACCACACTTCCCATACTGGGAAACTTAAGAGCCGGGCTGGGACGATAACCGGTAAACATGTTGTGGGTGCCTCGCTCATGAGCAGCTTCGCCATGGCTCATGGACCGACACACGGTTATTTTGTCGGCTATCTTTGCGGTTTCCTTGAAAGTTTCTCCAAAGCGTTCACCGGTAATCTTGGTGGGAATATGTCCCATTGGACCGCGATATTCCAAGGGTGCATAGGGCTTCGGGTCAAAGGACTCCTGATGAGCCATCCCTCCGGGAAGGTAAATATGAATGATCGACTTGGCCTTACCTTCCTTGGATTCATAGAATTTCTGGGCACCATTGGCTTTCATCCTCAGAAATTCAGGTAGAGTCAATCCAAGCCCACCTATCATTCCGACATGGAGGAACTCCCGGCGGGAAAAATGCCAAGGGAGATCGTTGCATTGAATTGGTTGTTCTGGATGTGATATATTATTCATCTGGAAGTGTTTGTTTTCAGAGGCATGTCTCAGATTCCATCGTGTGCGTGCGCGAAGCTAGTTAATGAAATTAATAGATAAATAGTAAGTTGAGAAAAATTTGAGACAACGATATTTCAAAAAAACTAGAAGCTCCCGTCTCTTACCTGAAACTTTGTTGGTTTTCCAAGCGTCACACCATCTTTCCCAATCCAGTCGGCAATGGCTTCCAACATTGCGTCCGATGGGGTTGGGGGTTCACCAAACCATTCACGACAGAGGGTGGCATTACTGAGGAGTGCCACTGGTTTTTCCCTACCCATGAATACGGGTTCCCTTCCGAGACAATCCCCCAATGTCTCGGCAAGCTCGCGCACAGAGTGAGTAGTTGCCCCTGTTACATTGAGAATAGCCGGCGGATTGGCAGTCTTGGTAAGGCACCTCAGGGCGATTTCATTGGCATCCCTTTGCCAAATTAAATTCACATACCCCATGGACAGGTCGATTGGGTCATCATTCATCAACTTGAGGGCAATATCAACAGGAACCCCGTAGCGTGGCTCAACCGCATAATTTAGCCGGTATTGAAGTATATTGGTACGATCACGATGAGCGAAGTACTCAAAAATACGCTCTCGAGCCAAGACTGATTGCGCATACTCGCCAAGTGGGGCAGGCAATGTCTGCTCAGTCGCTCCTCCAGAATCAATATCACTAAAAGGATATATATTGCCCGAGGAAAAAACAACGATACGGGAATCCGAATAGCGCTCGGCAACAATTGCCGGAACCAGGGCATTCATGGCCCAAGTCAATGCAGGATTACCGGATGCCCCAAATTTCATGCCCGCCATAAATAATACATTGGGTGCGTCAGGAAGATTCTGTACGGCATCAACATCCAAAAGATCACAGGACAAGGTCTTGACCCCACAAACCTCCAACCGCTCCCGAACTGAAGGATCAGAAAATCGAGCCACGGCCAGTACCCGTGCATCTGAATCAGTCAAGTCGAGAGCCTTTCTAGCCATTACAGCCAAGGTTGGCCCCATTTTTCCTCCGGCACCCAGTACAATGATGTCACCGGAGACATGGGAGATTTCCTCTATAAGCTGAACATCAGGTGTGGACAGATGATCCTCCAAGGCATCTATATCTGCAAACTCAGGAATATCAAGGGACATGGATTAAAGAATGAATAATCGTAATGATTTGGCAACACAAAGACACATCCAAATCTCCTGTTGACCATAGCCGTCTTTCAATGAAAATTCAGCATTTAAAAATATGGATGCTCCAAAGAAAATAAGGGTTCGTGAGACTCGATTGTATTCCAGACCAGCCTTATTAAGAATGCCGTTTCATTTTGGGAATGCAAAAATCGAAAAACTTGATTGTGCATTGCTAAAGGTTATAGTTGAGGATGAGGATGGAAAAAATATTCCAGGAATTGGGGCGACCATATTCTCCCCCATGTGGTTTGAGAAAAATCCGGATATAAGTTTTGAAGAACGCCAACAGTCTCTTGAGGATTCCATTGCTCAGGCGGCCAATCTTTATCAGGAGCACGAAAGTGCCTCCGCATGGGATTTGCATCGTGAACTGGAAATCGAGACCAGGAGGCTTAATTCAAGTGGCCGTTTCAACGATCTAACTGCAGGTTTTGGATGTGCACTGATGGATAGCGCCATCATAGATGCAATTTGTCGAGCCACCGACCAGGGGCTTCATGGAGTAATTTCAACCAATGCACTTGGGCTCGGCGAAAAATTTTCCGAATTGCTCGACAAGACACCAAAGCAGAAAATCGATGTTCGCCATACCGTTGGCCTCGTGGATCCCTTGTATGATAATGAGATAATTGAACCGATCAATGATGGACTACCTGAGTCACTGGAGGCCGTAATCGAAAGTTATGGAATTCGGTGGTTCAAGTTGAAGGCATCTGCCAATGAGGAGGAGGTCATGAACCGTTTATGTGAAGTGAATGGCGTGCTTACATCCAAACTGGGAAAAGGCAACTTCCATGTCACCATCGATGCAAACGAACAATTCCAGACACCTAAAGATTTCCTATCCTTTCTGGATGTCTTTGAATCAACCCGGGAAATTGGTGACTTCCGCAAGCAGATTCTTTGGGTTGAACAGCCATTACACCGCAATACTGCACTGAACGATGAATTTGCTGATGAGCTTGCTGAAATCAATCGTCGAATTCCAGTTATAATTGATGAATCAAATGGCACTGATGAAGCCTTTGAGAGTGCAATCCAACTGGGTTATCGGGGTGTCAGTGCAAAGAACTGCAAAGGCCCCTTCCGAACCTTTAAGAATTTTGAAATCATTGAAAGGAATAACCGGACAAATCCCGAAAAACCGCTGTTCCTCTCCAGTGAAGACCTGACCAATGTACCCATTCTGCCATTGCATCAGGATCTGTGTGTAGCGGGAACACTCGGCATCCGGCATACAGAGCGCAACGGCCACCATTACGTAAACGGCCTGCAATTCCTCGACCCCGTAGAAAGGCAATGGGCAATGGAAAAACATCCGGAAGTCTACACCACCGGAAATTCAAGTCTCCCCATAGTCAATATCAGGCATGGACAACTGGATATATCGAGGGTTCTGGAAACCGGTTATGGTGGTGATTTCATGCCAAACTGGGATACCCTGAATGAGATTAAACTGAATTAAAATAGGCAGGAATAAAAATTATCGTGAAAATAGTTGTTGTCGATGGTCATACATTGAATCCCGGCGATCTTTCATGGGAAGGACTAGAGGCACTGGGTTCGTGTGAGGTCCATGACCGCTCGACTCCTTGTGAGGTTATAAAAAGATCGAAGAAAGCAGATGCCATTATTACCAACAAGGCACTGATACCACGCCAAGCCATTGAGGAATTGGATGGACTGAAATATATCGGAGTGACAGCCACAGGATTCAATATCGTGGATGTGGAAGCCGCAGCGGAGAAAGGCATTCCAGTGACAAATGTTCCGGACTACGGATCCGCCTCCGTTGCCCAGATGACTTTTGCGCATATCCTGAACCTGACACAGCGGGTTGCACATCATGCAGACGCCGTAAAGGAGCATCGCTGGAATGAATGCCCGGACTTTTGCTTCTCGGACTTCCCCCTACTCGAACTGCAGGGACTCACACTCGGTATCATCGGTTATGGGAGTATTGGTCGACAGGTTGGAAGAATCGCAAAAGGGTTTGGTATGAAACTGCTGGTTCACAGTCCCTCTCTGGGCAAAGGGATCGAACTGGAACCAGAGGTGACGACGGAGGATGTGGAAATCATTCTAAAGGAAAGTGATATCATCTCCCTGCACTGCCCGCTTACTCAGGAAAATGAAGGATTTATCAACTCGAAGGCATTGGCAAAAATGAAGTCAACAGCTTTCCTGATCAATACAGGACGTGGACCGCTGATCGACGAGACTGCATTGGCTGCGGCCTTGAATTCGGGGCAGATTGGCGGTGCAGGACTTGACGTCCTGGGTGAAGAACCGGCGCGAAGGGACAATCCTCTCATCGGAGCAAGGAATTGTTTCGTGACACCGCACATCGCATGGGCAACCCGGGCCGCTCGATCCAGGTTGATGGATGTCGCCGTTAAAAACGTGGAGTCGTTCATAAAAGGGACGCCGCAAAACGTTGTAAACACCCGGACGTAAGGTACGCCTGAGCACTTTTTTTATCTCACTCCTTTTCGCCTTGCAAGCCTACCAGTGGGAACAAGGATATCTACCAAAATGAGCAACCCTGACAATTCACGAACTGCAATTCTCCAGCGCTTCCGCACCAAGGTTGCCGCGGGAATTCCCATCCTGGGGGGTGGAGCCGGAACGGGCATCTCAGCCAAGTGTGAGGAGACCGGCGGCATTGATCTCATTGTCATCTATAATTCCGGACGCTACCGGATGGCCGGTCGCGGTTCCCTCTCCGGTTTGATGGCTTACGGAAATGCAAATGAGATCGTTGTGGAAATGGCTCACGAAGTACTTACAGCAGTTCGCCATACCCCTGTACTGGCAGGAGTCAATGGGACAGATCCGTTTATGCTCCGGGACCACTTCCTTCGCCAGTTAAAGGATATGGGCTTTGCCGGTATACAGAACTTCCCGACAGTTGGTCTGTTTGATGGAAAAATGCGTGATAACCTGGAGGAAACCGGTATGGGTTATGGCTTGGAGGTGGATCTGGTCGCCGCTGCACGGGACATGGATCTGCTGACCACCCCATATGTATTTAATATTGATGAATCGGAGGCAATGACCCGGGCCGGCGCGGATATAGTTGTCGCCCACATGGGATTGACAACCTGTGGAACGATTGGTGCAGAAACCTCCATGTCGCTGGAGGATGCGGCACAAAAGGTTCAGGAACTGGCCGAAGCAGCAAAGTCTGTTCGCGACGATGTTCTTGTCATCTGCCACGGCGGCCCGATTGCAAATCCTGAAGATGCCCGTTATGTACTGGAAAATACAAGGGGAGTGGATGGATTTTATGGAGCTAGCTCGATGGAACGGTTACCAACCGAAATTGCCCTGACCGAACAGGTGCGAAAATTTGCAGAAATCCGGCTACCGAAATAACATGGCTACAATCGCCGTCCTTGGAACCCTGGACACAAAGGCTGAAGAACACGCCTTCGTCGCAGAAATCATTACACTACGCGGACACACACCAATAATCATAGATGTAGGCAGCTTAACCCCTCCGGGCTTGTCACCGGACATACCTCGCGAAGAGATAGCAAAAGCTGCCAGGGTAAAAGCCAACGAACTGGATGACCGGGGGCAAGCTGTTAAAGCCATGGGGAAAGGGGCTGCAGAGGTTGTTTTAAAACTCGAAAAGGAGGGACGCATCAATGGAATTATATCCTTGGGGGGTGGAGGCGGAACATCAATTGCCACAATGGCAATGCGTGCTCTACCAATTGGATTTCCAAAACTCATGGTCTCTACCCTTGCAGCCAGTGAAAGCGCTCCTGTCTATATGGGCATCAAGGATGTGACCCTGATGCCCAGCATAGTCGATGTGGCCGGGCTAAATCGCATTTCCCGCAAAATATTTACAAATGCTGCCGGTGCAATTTGTGGAATGGTGGAATCAACTCCCCCACCCCAGACAAATGAAAAGCCCATCATCGTTGCCAGTATGTTTGGGAACACGACGGAATGCATGAACCACGCCAAGGCCATCCTTGAAGCGGAGGGGTATGAAGTGTTGGTCTTCCATGCAACCGGCACAGGCGGACGCACAATGGAATCGCTGATTGAAACCGGCATGGTCTCCGGTGTACTCGACATCACCACCACAGAAATGGCCGATGAATTGGTGGGAGGCATTCTATCCGCAGGCCCGAACAGGCTCATGGCAGCTGCACTAAACGGCATCCCCACAGTTATCGCGCCTGGATGTCTCGATATGGTCAACTTCGGCGCAATGGACGGGATTTCAAGGAAGTATGAAGGACGCACATTCTATGAGCACAACCCTCAGGTTACACTCATGCGAACCACGTCTTCGGAATCTGCAGAACTCGGACGAAGACTGGCAGAAAAGGCAAATCTTTCCATCGGCCCGGTGACCCTTTTATTTCCCCGGAGGGCAATCAGTATCATCAGCGCCAAAGGCCAACCCTTTCACGACCCGGAGGCGGATACAGCACTCCTGGAATCCATCCGAGACAATCTCCGCAAGGGTATAAGGCTGATTGAAATGGACTGCGCCATCAACGACCCCGAATTCGCCGAAGCCTGCGCACAACAGTTGCTGGAAAGTTTGAAACAGGCCATTTAAAGCCCGCCCGTCAATCAGTCTTCCAACTTCTCACCCTGCGAATCTCCCAGGACCTTGTGTGTTAAAGGCGTACTAACCTCAATGCCATGCTTGTCCTGTAAATCATAGGCCGCTTTGCGTACGGCATTTTGACAAAGGATAACCTGATGCGGTGACTTCATGGTGTAGCTTAACCTCCAGGTTGCGGCATGGTCACCACAATCCTTCAGGGCAATATGAAGGCTTTGTTCCTTGTCGATGGACGCTGTATCACATGCATTGTTCCAGACCTCGGACAGGAATGCCTCCACCCGGTTGGCCTCGATCCCGTAACCGATTTTAAAATCAATAAAATCCCGGACTCCGCGCGCCAGGTCTGTCCTTAAAATATCAACCCGATTCTTTAAAAGAACGGTGTTGGGAAGGGTGATATCATGACGACGAACAAGATCCCTGATAATGGTCTGCAATCCCTTGACCTGCAATACAATGCCAAAGACGTCCTCATCGGGAACACGGATGACTTCACCCCGCGTAATGCGTCCCTGTCCAATGATAAAAATACCGCTCAAGAAGTCCCCCACCCAGTATTCCTTGGTTGCAAAACAAAACAAGGCGATGAAACCGAGAACACTTGTCTTCTCCAACCACCCCTTTAATTCCCAGAGATTGATCAAAAGGACAGCGGCAATCAGGAGAATCAGGATGGTGGTAAAAAGCTCCAATGTCTTGGACGTGTTGGTCTCCATACTCCTGGAAAATCCTTCGATCTCCATTTGCTTGCCGAATTTCGACAACAGGAAGGCCTCCATAAAATGAATTAGCAGGAAGGTAGCCATTATGACCAGAAAGGATTGGCTGAACTGCTTAGCGACATGGACATCCAGGCATAGTGCAACCAGATAAGAGAGAAACAGGCTCAAGTTAAGGAAATGCAGTATGCGCAATCGAACCCGGCTTCGGTCAGCATCCCTGACCCTTCTGTACTTGTCCGCCATCGGCCCGGAAAGTAGCAAAAGAAGGAGGTTAACAGAGAGTGTAAAGTAGTCCAAAGCCTCAAGATTTCGGAGGCGATGAAGGAAAGCATCCCAAATACCCAAGCCTTGCGAACCTTTCGTTTCGGTGACCTCTTCCGTGTCGGGTTCTACATTCTCTG
The DNA here is from genome assembly GCA_018668635.1 of Opitutia bacterium. Lineage (GTDB taxonomy): Bacteria > Verrucomicrobiota > Verrucomicrobiia > Opitutales > JABJCN01 > JABJCN01. The sequence goes on along the minus strand of JABJCN010000067.1, from coordinate 2,492 downwards.
TACCAAAAGGTGCAGAGTCACCAGGCAAGGAAGGTAAATCCTGACAAAATAGGGAAGGCGCAGAAAGAAAAAACAGCAGGAGAAGAAAGCGAAGGAAGACAGTCAGTGAAAAGCGTATGGTCATTATAGATTGGGGAGATAGTTGACCGAATGATTGCGAAAATAATTCACGCAGTGGAAACTTATGATGCCCAAACAGTTAACATGCCGATAATTGCCGACGCTATATTCCATGATCATAATCTTTTATGAATTTTGATTCATCATGCCAGAGAATTCTTAAAGGTTCCTCAGGAATGATATTAAGGACTGAGGTCCTTACCCTTAGGTGGTTCAAGATCAGGATGAATATGGTCAGTAAAAACGCTTTCAGGGAGCGAGAGGCGATAAAAGCTCCCCACCCTCGGGAATGTCTTCACTACTACCCCAGAGGCGGGAACCCCGTTGAATACATGGAACCATCGCTTAAAAGTGACAACAGAGCGACGTCGATACAAGCATGAATCAAATTAGCAAAGTAAACGTTTTTAGTACGAGAATCATGAGCACCCCCGATTCAGTTATTCCAAACTTCAGAAAATGGAATCAACTAAGCTCCAGCATCAATTAGGATTGAGAACTCAGGAATTATTTGCTTTTATCCTGGACGACTTTTGCCTGTTCCCTGCCGTAATCTGACAACAAACTGTTAACTTGTGCTGGTTCCTTATCTGGGTTGGTTACCAGGTAGTCTAATACAGCGGTTGCTGTCGCTGGATTGGTTGCCAGTGGAACTTGATAGACATCACAAAGCCTACCCAGTGCTTCTATATCGGCATGATGAGGATGTGGTGATAGAGGATCACGAAAGAAGATAATACCCTTAATATTGTCTGTAGATATCATCTGACCGATCGCCTGGTCTCCACCAAGTGGACCAGACTTTACTTTTTTGGATAGAAGAATTTTGGCTTCTTTATACAATAATTCACCAGTGGTACCAGTGGCGACAAGTGGGAATTTATTAATTTTCTTTAAATTTGATTGAACAAACTGGACCAAAGGCACTTTCATCTCATTATGTGCAACCAAGGCAAGATACTTTGTTGTATCTTTTGTAAAAAAATGCTCATTAGCTATAACATTATTCTTATATAGTTCTTCGAATATATGTTTACATTTCAGGGCCACCTTCGTATCCTGCCGTAGCATCTCCTCATATGCCGCAAGATCAAATTGTAAAACTTCTGCTGGTTCTACGGCGACAGCATCAGCAATGCGTTTTCCTTGATCGGAAAACATGGCTTCGCCGAAAACATCTCCCGGGGTTAATTGCGCTACCAAATGATTATTCAGATGGATATTTACTGCTCCATTAATTAGAAACTTCAAGGAAGTCGCAGGTTCCCCCTCCTTATAAATAGTCGCATTTTCATCATACTCACAAAGCGGCATTATTTCGATTAATTGAAGAATTTCATAATCGGTAAACTGACCGGATAGTGGAGATTTTTCTTTGAGAATATCAATTAAATCCTTACGTTTATTGTCCATTTTATTCCTTCCAAATTCGAATTATTCTAGCTGTGCTATTTCAACAACCCAGCCTTATAGCTATAGGGTGTTTAAGGTTTTTTCCTGTCCGACCGACGACAGAATTCAAATCGGAACTTATCTGGTTCGAAATTAAGTGAGGCAAGACTATAATAAAGAAAAGTTGACCGGCCGACTAAGCAATAGTCCCAGCAAAAAAAACCAGCAAAAAAAGGCAAAATGTGAGAGAAATAATGTACAAGAACAGCTCCGTGGCTCCCTTTTATTCGCTAAAATGTATCTGTCCAAAGTGTCACACAAGGGCCAATACACGATTTGGCCCACCGGACCCGCCCTTGATACTGGGTTGGCCCACAATAATAGTGGAACCAACGGGAGGAACGTCATCCAGATTATTGACGTTTTCGATGCCCCAGCGCTCATCACCGAGCCACCGGTAGTGGACATCGCTGCCAGGCGAATGCTGATTGTCGAAAGAAAAAGTATCCACAGCCAATGCCACCACATTGCGTTCTTCCATTAGAAATTCAACAGCATCAATGTGAAACGCAGGTTGCCTGTGCTTTCCATTGGCATCAAGGCTCTTATACCTTGGTGTATCCACATGCTTGGCCCAACCACTATTCATCGCAACACAGGCTCTTTCTGGTATACGGCCATGCTTAATCTCCCAAGCCTTAAGATCCTCAAGAGTAAGTAGCGCAAGAGGATCTTTTGCGGCGCGCGCCTTGATGTCAAAAACTGCAAGTGGAAGTACAAGGTCCTCCGCTGGTATCTCGTCAACAGTACTGCCCTCAGAGAAATGGGCGGGTGCATCCATGTGGGTGCCCACATGTTCCCAATAGGTTACTTGGTTGAGATTGACCTTTTCATGCTCCCACTCAAAAACCGGCTTCACCTCCACAATGGCCGGCGGAATAAAGGTTCGCTTGCCCCGGCTTGTCATTTCCTGACCGGCG
>JABJCN010000069.1 GCA_018668635.1 Opitutia bacterium | reverse complement strand
TTGGCACGAACCCGAACAAGTCCGATAGTGATAGTGATGGGGTTTCTGACGGTGAAGAACTAGCCCACGGTACCGACCCGAATGATTCCGATAGTGACGGAGACAGCTTTACCGATGGCGAAGAGTTAGCTGCCGGCACGAATGCAACAGACGACCTTGAGATACCGGTTGGCGAGGACGAAAGTGACGCCGACTTGATGGCCGATACCAGTGGTGATGCCGATGGCGATGGGTTATCCAATGCTGAAGAAGTCAATCTATTCGGCACGAACCCGAATAAGTCCGATAGTGATAGTGATGGGGTTTCTGACGGTGACGAACTAGCCCACGGGACTGATCCGAATGACCCTGACAGCGACGGAGACAGCTTTACAGATGGCGAAGAGTTAGCTGCCGGCACGGATGCAATAGACGACCTTGAGATACCGGTCGGCGAAGAAGAAAGCGATTTGGAGATCATTGCGGACACGACCGATGACACAGACAACGATGGTTTGACCGATGCAGAGGAAGGACTTGCTGGCACGAACCCGAACAAGTCCGACAGTGACAGTGACGGGGTTTCTGACGGTGACGAACTTTCCCATGGGACTGATCCGAATGACCCTGACAGCGACGGAGACAGCTTTACCGATGGCAAAGAGTTTGCCGCCGGCACGGATGCGACGGACGACCTTGAGATACCGGTTGGCGAGGACGAAAGTGACGCCGGCTTGATGGCCGATACTAGTGGTGATGCCGATGGCGATGGGTTATCCAATGCAGCAGAAGTCAATCTATTCGGCACGAACCCGAACAAGTCCGACAGTGACAGTGACGGGGTATCCGATGGCGACGAACTTTCCCACGGGACTGATCCGAATGACCCAGACAGTGACGGCGATGGGTTCACCGATGGCGAAGAGTTTGCTGCGGAAACCGATGCAATGGACGACCTTGAGATACCGGTTGGCGAGGACGAAAGTGACGCTGACTTGATGGCCGATACTAGTGGTGATGCTGATGGCGATGGGTTATCCAATGCAGCAGAAGTCAATCTATTCGGCACGAACCCGAACAAGTCCGACAGTGACAGTGACGGGGTATCCGATGCCGACGAACTGGCGTACGGGACTGATCCCAATGATCCAGACAGCGACGGAGACAGCTTTACCGATGGCGAAGAGTTTGCTGCCGGCACGGATGCAACAGACGACCTTGAGGTTCCGGTTGGCGAGGAAGAGAGTGATTTGGAATTAGTTGTCGATACGACCGATGATACCGACAACGATGGTTTGACCGATGCAGAGGAAGAACATTACCACGGAACGAACATATCGAAGGCGGACAGCGATGGCGATGGACTTATGGACGGCCATGAACTTTCCCACGGCACCGACCCGAATGATTCTGACAGTGACAGCGATGGCTTTATTGACGGCGAAGAGTTTGCTGCCGGGACGAATGCAACAGACGACCTTGAGATACCAGTTGGGTCATCAGAGACAGTTCCTGATTTATATGCTGATACCAGTGGCGACTTGGATGGTGATGGTTTACGCAATGCAGCCGAGACGAATATTCATGGTACGAATCCATTGAAGGCTGATACGGATTCCGATGGTATTAATGACAAACAAGAGCTTGCTTTAAAGACTAATCCTACTGATGCCGACACCGATGCTGACGGCTTTACCGATGGTGAAGAAGTTGCTTCGGGAACCGATCCTTTAGGCAATGAAGAAGTTCCGGTTGGAGCGTCTGAGAGTGTCCCGGGTCTGGTAGCTGACAGCACCAATGACAGTGATGGTGACGGGTTGACTGATGCAGAGGAAGAACATTACCACGGAACGAACATATCGAAGGCGGACAGCGATGGCGATGGACTTATGGACGGCCATGAACTTGCGATTGGAACCAATGCAAACAATCCAGATTGCGATGGCGATGGCTACATCGATGGAGTTGAATTTGCTGCAATAACTGATCCCTTGAATCGTGAGGAAATTCCTGTCGGATCTAGTGAGACCATACTGGCTCTTGTTGCCGATACAACAGATGATAGTGACAGCGACGGCCTAACCGACGCAGAGGAAATACATATTCATGGAACCAACCCGGCAATTGCCGACACAGATAATGATGGTGTTTTGGATAATATAGAGTTGGCACAAGGGTTGAATCCTAATGTTGCGGACAGTGATCAGGATGGATTCTCAGATGGCGATGAATTGAGTGCAATGACTGACCCATTAAATAAATATGAAATTCCTCTCGGTTCGAGTGAGACTCTGCCGGATTTGCAGGCAGATAGCACAGATGATAGTGATGGGGATGGCCTTACTGATGCTGAAGAGAAATATCTCTTTGGAACGAATCCAGCAGAGGCAGACTCCGACAGTGATCAACTGAGCGATGGAGAAGAAGTAGTCCAAAATACAAATCCTATGGAATCTGACACTGATCAAGATGGAAGTCTAGACGGTGAAGAGCTACATTATGGAGCTGATCCGCTTGATCCTGAAATTCGATTGGTTTCATTCTCTGGATATGTTCTTTATGAGGGCCGAAAAGAAGGTCCAGTATATATTGTGGTCGAACCATCTTCCGAGGAGACCGAGGCAGTAATATTATCCACACTCGATAAACCAGGTCCTTACACTCTCAATCATCTCGTAATCAATAATGCTTACCGAATTTGGGCGTATATGGATGTTGAAGAAGATGGTGACGAACGCTATCAAATAACAGAGCCTCATGGAGTTCTCTACAAAGAATTTACCAAAATAAAAGGCGACCTTGATGAGCAGGATTTCCTTATAGAGGATGCCAATAGTGCCCCTGAAGATATCTTTTTGGACAATTTGGCTGTTAACGAAAACTCATCTGAAGGTACTTTAATCGGAAACCTCGAGGCATTGGATTCCGATTCAGATGAGACCTTCATTTTTACCTTGGCTGACTCGCTAGAGGAAACAGTTACAAACAGTAACCAATATTTTAAGATTGAGGGTGCTCAATTAAAGACTGCTAAAGTGTTGGACTTTGAACAAACACCTTCCCTTAAAGTCTTGGTTCAGGTTTCTGATCGTTATGAGGAGGTTTTTGTCAAGGAGTTTGATATTCGAATTGTTAACCAATTTATTCCAATCCTAACAACAACTAAAATTTATTCTACAGATGATGGATTCTTTGAAGCAGGTGGCAGAATTCTTGCAGATGGAGGATCTCAGATTATTCGCTCCGGATTACTATTTGGGCCATATCCTGGACTTTCATTGGATAGTTTAACTGCCAGTAAAATGGTAGAGGTCAAAAAGGCAGATGATGGCATTATTAATGTCACGTTAAATGAACTTGAGCCTGGACGCACATATTTCTATCGTACTTTTGCAGAGAATAGTGAGGGTATGGCCTATGGTGCTGAGCGAAAGATTGAGGTTGCCAAGGAACGGTACACGGGCTTGTGGGCCGCTGCAGAAAAAATCTCTGAAGAATGGCATCATCTTGATGGCTTTGGCTTCTTTTACAGAACTGAATCGCCTTGGACCTACCATATGGATCTTGGGTGGATTTACATCTCGGAATCGGATAACGGCTTTTGGGGTTGGATGCCTGATACTGGGTGGTGGTGGTCACGCACGGACTTCTTCCCTTATCTTTGGCGATCGAATGATCAATCATGGATATACTTTATTAAAAATCTGGATGGGTTCCGTGTCTTCTATAATTCCAGAGAGGAGCGACTAGAGTTTCAGCCTCTTGAATCGAACTGACTTTAAACGTAAGCCATGAACCTAATTCGCCAATTCCCGACCCTGCTTTCGCTGCTGATACTTCCGGTTTTCACCGGAATGGTAACAGCACAGGATGCAGCCGCTCCTGATTCAGGCAAGGGAGCCATTATTATTGTTGCGATTGAAGGCGATGTAAAAATCAAGAAGGTAGGCTCTGAGGATTTTCTTCCAAAGGAGGCAGTTGCTGCGGGAAAATCAATCTTTGACGGACATACGATTATTGCTGGTGATGCCTCAAAAGCTATCCTGCTTTTATCCAACGGTAGCGTCACGACTGTGAAAGCGAAAAGTGAGCTTACCATCGCCGAGTTTTCACAGAAAAAATTTGAGAAAACCGATACCAAAGTTTCTGAGCTAAAAGCAGAGCCCAGCAATTCTACGACCAAATTGAAGTTGGGCTATGGTGACATGATTTTTAATGTAAAGAAATTGAATAAGGGGTCCTCATTTGAAATTGACTCTCCTGTTGGTTCCGCGGGCATTCGTGGTACTGATGGCCAACTTTCCGTCCAAGTGGACCCAAACACCGGAAACTTTAGTGGTGGTGTAGATATGCTTTCCGGTAGTGTCGCGTTCACCGACCCTTCTGGAGTTTCAGTCCCGGTACCAGCGGGGCAGAGCACTACCGTACAAGCAACACCTGCGGGCGATCAGGTCGGCGCAACTGAACAAGCTCCAGTTCCTGCTGAAGTCACTCAGGACATACAAGCATCTACTCAAGAAGCTGAAGCCCAAACTGCAGAAATTACAGTTTCTGAGGTTTCTGCCGCCGTACAGGAGGTAGAACAGAAGGCCGATGAGGAAGCTAAGGCAGCAGAGGAAGAGCCGAAGGAAGAAAAGAAGGAGGACGAAGAAAAGAAGGAAGAGGAACCCAAGGAAGAAGAACCCAAGGAGGAACCCAAGGAGGAACCCAAGGAAGAGCCCAAGGAGGAACCTGCCCCAACGGAAGAACCTAAGGAAGAACCCGCTCCAGCAGAACCTGAACCTGCTCCAGCAGAACCTGAACCTGCTCCAGCAGCTCCTGAGCCCGCTCCAGCAGCTCCTGAACCTGCGCCAGTCGTTGAGACGGCAAATATTATTGAGCAATCACTTGAAACAAATGAGACAGTCAGCCTCATACAGGAGACAGGAGAAGTTGTTGAGACTGATTCTAAAATGGCCAAGGCCATACAGGCTTTGGGTCTAAATAAAGAGAACAAAATTCGCCTGCAGGAGTACAACGAGGAATTACAGGAAAAATTGGTTGAGGAATCACCGGAAAGTGCACGCTTTATTATTGATCTTGAGTTGACGGATAAAAGCCTCACTGAATTCTACGTCTACAGTGATAACACACGAAAGTTATTGCTTGATGTAGCTGAAGTCATTCAGGTTCGGAAAATTCTCAGGCATAGTCTTTCTGATGCTCAAGTAGCAGCGGTCCTAATTTTTCAGCCTGATATCCTTGAGGTAATGATCGAGGAATCGACTGACCTTTTACTTTCTATTCTTTCCTTTGAATTCGAGGATTCAGAAGCAAGTATTCTCTTGGAATATGGGCAGGAAACTCGTCTCGAATTACTCGAAACTAAAGATAAACCATTGGTGAAATCCCTATTGAGCCTTGGTTTGGATGAAGATGAGCTAGAGATTATTCTTCCAGGAGTCACTCGCAATGTAGCTGAAGAAGTAACACTGCCTGTAACGGATAGGCCTGAACTAGCCAACACCACCGGCGAAGAGCTTCAGGAAGAGGAGGTTGTCTCTGACGCAATAGTCAAGCTCCTTGATAGTAGCACAGAAAACGGGAACCCCAATATTGTCCCGATCCTCTACGAGATTGGTGATGGTGCGATTGATGACTTACTTTTAGCGGAGGGAGCTTTGGGTAATGATCTGCTTACTGATGCTGTTTTACATGATGCCCTTAATGCTGATCGTATATTTGATCTGGAGAATTTAGTTCATAACTACTTCTACCGTGAAGTTGGACTGCTCTTTGAGGAATGGATTGATTGGGATGTAACTCAATCAGATATTGATTTTGCAGGTTTCGCTCTTGCTGGTCGGGAAGTTACCATAGAATCAGGTTTGCTGGAGCTGGGAGAATACTTCAACTCTGGAAATAAAGAATTATTTATCACAGCTGCCGGAGACATAACGATTTCCGGAAATATTGCTTTCTCAAGTATCGCTGGTGCTGAGCAGGAAATTGAACAACAACTCAGTCTTTTGACTGCCGGCCACTTTATTATTGATGAAGGCTCCAGTATCCAATTTGCGAGTGGAGGACTCAATTTGGTATCAAAGGAGAGTAGTGAATTTATTAGCGTCAGTATGGAGTCGGGTGGTGACCTTAATGTGGCTTCTCTGGAAGATCTTGTTTTTAAGAATAGTGACCTTAAAGTGCGAGCAGGCGATAGCATTCACCTGTCAGCATTCAACGAACTTTCCATTAACGGACTTAATTTCTCAAACAATGTTCGGGAAATCTATATGCAGGCAATAACAATTGATCTCCGTAACATTTACTTTCCAGGAGGTTCCTCTGTGACTCTGCAGAGCCAGTTCGGTGGCATAAACGGAATATACCCCACCTTTGGCCAAGATGACCGACAAATCGGTCGTGTAAACTTTATAGAAAATGTTGGTTACGATAAGACCACCATTAATAGCCAAGCTCTCTTTGACCAGTTTCAAGACCGTATCCGCATTCTCCCTCTACAGTAGTCGGTAGGTCTTTGGTGTTTACGTATCTAATGAAAGATATTTCTGTAATCAGGCCGCGATGTTGGCTTGATTATTTAGGTTTTAGTTTGTTGGTACTAATTTTCAGCCAACCCATGTCTGGAAAGGCTACTTCGCGCTTAGTTGTTACCCAACAATCAGGTGAGCATTTTATTCGAGGAGTTCCTGGTTTGGGGGTTGTGGGCAAAGGGCAGTATTTACCTCCGGCTACTTCCATTTTTGTGAGGAATGATGCACGTCTCGAAGTTAGGTCCGAGACCGGTGAACTCCTCCGTTTGGGAATGATGACAAACCTCGATATTAAAAAACCTCGAGAAATATTGCTTCACAAGGGTGCAGTCCTTCTTTTTCTTCCGAGGGATACGATTATTTACAAGGTGACATCTCCACTGTCGGAGGTTAAAGTCATCGGGCCTGGAGCGCTTATGATGGGAGTTACAGAAAGCGGGGGCCTCAAGACAGTTGGCCTCCATGGGGAGATTAAATTAGTGCTCAAGAACCAAGAACATAAAACAGTTCAGGCAGGAGAACTCCTTTTCATCTTTACTGAAGGAAAAGGTTTTAGCCGGAAAGTGGATGTTGAGTTGGCCACTTTGGTTCAAACTGCTACCTTAATTCGTGATTTTGATGAACCTCTGCCATTTTTAGAGGCGATGATGAAGGATGCAAGACATCAAAATCGAAGAATTCGAAATCGTTATCGCGCCTTGGTTGGTGATGCAAAAAATGACCAAGAATTCGAACTAAAGATTGTTGAGGAAAAAGAGTAGTATTACCGGGTCTATATCTTTTTTAAGCCTGCCGAAGGAAGCGCTGAGTAGGATCCCCTTTTCCTCTCTTTCCCAATCTCTTGAATTCCACCCACCCTTTCAATTCCATCTCTAATCCAGCAGGCATTTCAAAGATCACGGTTGCCTCATCACAGACCCAATCTCCAAGGTTTTTGAAAATAGGTACAGCAACAACGTCAATAATTGCATATGGAGGGTCAACAAAAACGAGGTCGAAGCAACTGTTTTTCGGCGGTCGCCATTTAAGGACATCGGAATGAAAGACCTTAGCCGGAGCTTTTTCTAACCCCAAGCCTTTGGTCACTGTTTGCAGATTCTCATTTATGCAACGGATCGCTTGTCTATTTTTTTCAACGAAGTACCCACTTGCTGCTCCTCTGCTTAAGGCTTCTAGTCCACAAGCACCAGTTCCAGCAAAGAGATCAAGGATATGTTTCCCTTGCACCTCTCTACCCAAACTAGAGAACAGACGCTCTCGAGACGAGTCAGTACTGGGGCGAATGAAGTCTCCTTTGGGAGATTTCAATTTTAGACTACGTGCAATGCCTCCAGTGATACGCATGAGAAGAAAGTTTTTCGGGTTGCGGACGTTGAATCATTTAGAAATTAAAGAGTGCAGCATGCCAAGTTTCCATTCATTTGACCCAGACATTTCATCCACGCAAACAGAATTGAAACTTGGGGGCGAGGAAAGTCACCATCTGGTTCGTGTTCGACGCGCCAAGGTGGGTGATGGAGTCGTTGTTTTGAATGGCCGAGGATTGATTCTGGAGGGTGAAGTGTTGGTTGCAGACCCGCGTCAGGCTCTTGTCAGACTCTCCGGCTTTAAGGAGGTTTCTGTGGAGCCCCCCTTGTTTAAATTGGCAGTTGGGATACCGAAAGGCAGAACTGTAGATACAATTGTGCGACAGGCAACGGAATTGGGCGTTGCAGAAATTCATTTTCTAGTGACAGAGCGATCAGAAGTTCCCTCAAAGGTTTTGGTTTCTGCAGAAAAACTAGCTAAGTGGAAACGGGTTTCAATTGAGGCCTCCAAGCAATCAGAAAATCCATTTCTTCCTGAGATCAATTTTGGAAAGACTCTTCAGGCTTGGGTCGAGGAATTTGTTGGAGCTGGAAATCATTTTGTTGCCCACCCTGAAAGGTCCGGGAAGATTTGTCGTTTTGGGGAACTTCAGGATGAACAGGAATCTGTATGGCTGTTGGCAGGTCCTGAAGGTGGACTAACTGAACACGAGTTACAAATTTCCATACAACATGGGTTTCAACCAGTAAACCTTGGAACCTCAATACTTCGAGTAGACACTGCCAGCGTTACCCTTGTTGCCTTGGCACAGGGTTTTATCAAGGGTGCCTGATGGCGTTACTTCTTCTTGACTTCTCCAGTTGGTGATATGCTACCTGTGGCGCTGATTCCCCCAGTTGTGGATTTTTCACTGGGCACGGAAGGTGCTTTTACTGGGATGGGTACAAGCTCATCAAAACCATTATTTGGAATTTGTTGACGAAACGCTTTAAGATCTTCCAGCCATTTTTTTGGACTATGTGAAAGGGCCGCATTTTCAAGGGCAACCTCCCATTTTTCATAATCTGAAATATTTTTTTCAAAAAGAGCGATTACACCCAGTTTATAGAAGGCTTCTCCTCTATGACTATCTAAATAAACCACGTTTTTAGCAACAAGCTGCAACTCATTCTTTCCGTTGGTTTTATCACCACTTCTATATGTACAAATTGCGTTATAGAGTTGAGCAAGGCCTGCAATTTCAGGAACATTTTTTAATCCTGCCAGTGCGGCTTTATAGTGGCTTGCTGCCTCTTCAAAATTACCAACTTTCATGTAGGCATGGCCGGCCTCAATACGTGCGTATCCTCCTAACGTACTCTTTGGATGATTTTCAGCAAATTTTATTGTCTGAACCACCACTTCCAAATCCTTTCTTTCATCGAAGCTTTTTAATTCTTCTCTTGATTGTTGGGCGACTTCATCAGCTAATTTAGCTTTTGTATATTCTTTTTGTATACCTGCTAGTTTCTTTTCGCTTAAGAATTTGGATCCATAGCGAGCTGCTCCGATAGCCAAGAGCATCATCACGGCAATCAAAACGGGTGTTTTGTACTTTTTCCAAGCGAGGATTAGCTTCTCTTCCGGAGACAATCCTGCGGTATCTGCATCCACCTTTGCAATATTACGATCGTCTTGTGGGTGCTCTGGGGTTTCGGAATCTTTATCGGCCATTGAATCTGTTACTAATAAAAAAGAGTATACCCGAAAATGGGAGGGGCGAAAACTTTGCAGTTTTCAATTAGGTCTGCAATCCTTTTTCCAGCTTGAAAATTGGTATGTAAGCTACTCAGCTCCAGCTATTGCTGAGTAGGCTTCAGGTGCGAGCAGGTCATTACTTTCGCTATCATGGGTAAGTCGTATTTTAACCATCCATCCTTCTCCATAGGCATCATCATTAACTAATTCTGGAGATTCAAGGAGTTGTTCATTAACTTCAATTACCTCGCCTGCGATTGGCATAAAAAGATCGGAGGCTGCTTTAACTGATTCTACGACTCCCAATGCTTCACTTTTTGCAAAGGCAACTCCAATATCTGGTAGTTCTACAAAAGTGATATCCCCAAGGCTTTCTTGGGCATGATGCGTTATGCCGATAATGCCAGTACCATCATCGTTGAGGCGGATCCATTCATGGTCCTTGGTGTATTTCAGAGAATTGGGAATATTACTCATGGTTTGTTATTCGAATGAAATATTTTACGAGGGAGGCAAGTTTTTTGATATCATTCTGCTATTTATCAGTTTTGTGAAGCGGAGGTTTGGCCTTGTGGATTTGAACTGCCTTCCCTCGAATTTCTGCCCTTAGCTGGCGGTTTTTTGCCTCGTTAATATAAACCAACGCTGAACCGATTGCTCTATTTGTCATTGGAGAGAAAGAGCCAGAGAGTACTTCCCCTATGGGTTTTTCATCTGCCAGTATAGTACATCCTTGGCGTGCGATGCGTTTTTCACTGGAGTTAAAATGAATAACTCGTCGTGGATTCTCTTCTTTCTTTTGATTTTGCAGAGCCTCCTTTCCAATAAAGTTGCAGGATTTATTGAGTTTCACAGTCCAGCCCAAACTACCTTCTATGGGTGAAGTCATTTCACTAATTTCATGACCATATAGGGGAAGTCCTGCTTCCAGGCGGAGACTATCTCTTGCACCCAGTCCTACAGGTCGAAGGCCTTCCGAATGTCCTCGCTCTAGGATTTCCCGGGCAAAGCCTGTAGCAGATGTAGGTGGCAGATAAATTTCAAAACCATCTTCGCCTGTATAGCCTGTGCGACTGAGCAGGCAGGATTGGCCTAGAATATCGCATTCAATAAAGTGGAATCGATTAATTTTAGATCCGCAATTTGGAACAAAAGTTTCCAGAAGTGCGACAGCCTTGGGACCTTGAACCGCCAGCTGGGCGTATTCTGAAGATACGTTTTCCACTTGGCATTCAAATCGAATAGATTGTTTATTAAACCATTCATCTACCTTCTTTGTATTTGATGCATTACAGCAGACAAAGAAATGATCCAGTGTGTGGCGGTAAATGATCAGGTCATCAACAACCCCACCCTGATCGTAGCATGCAGGACTATAGATCGCCTGCCCGTCTCCAATCCCAGATAAATCATTGGTTATTAAATAGTTAAGGAACTCCTGTGCCTGCTTGCCAAATATGCGCATTTCTCCCATGTGGCTGACATCGAATAGACCGGCAGATTCTCGAGTTGCTCTATGTTCTTCCAATATCCCGGAGTATTGTACAGGCATTTCCCATCCGGCGAATGGAACCAATCGCCCCCCCTGCTCCTTATGGAAATCATGGAGTGGTGACTGTTGAAGAATCTCAGTCATTATTACAGCCTTTATCCCTACGGGCTCGAGGGAAATGCGCCTCCAAAGTTTAAGGGGTCGAAGGGAGCTGGGCTGTTTGAGGGTGGCGGGGTTGTGGGTGCTGGTTCGCTCACTGGATTTACGCTGGGAAGTGGGGTGGCTGCAGGGGGAGCAGGGTCAGGGGAAAGGGTTGGGGGTGGCGGTATTGATGGTTCTTGGGTGGGGACTGGGATATTACCCGTGGCCTCCGGAATTGTGAGATTATCCAACGCGGAAAGGTCAGGTACACTTGTTGGTGCTGGTGGAAATGCCGCTGGTGGTAAAGCCATGTCGCTGTCAAGATCAAGGTTGTCCAATGCATCAAGCTCTCCCGGAATGTTAATTGTTACGGGTACGTTGGCTACCGGCAAAGGTGTGGCTTCGGTGGTCAAGGGAAGAGAAGGTATGTTATCATTAGCCACAGAGACAAGAGGCATTCCCCGGCGAACTGCTTCATCCTTGTAAAAGTGCAATAATTGCTGAGTTACATAGCGATGTTCCTCAACACTGATTTTTCCACTATTTAGCAGGTTGTCCAATTGCTCGGTTTTTACCAGCATTTGCGACAGGATATTTATCCCGGCAATATCTGGGACCAAGACATGCTCAAGCTCGACCTCCAGTGGATTTGGACCCAGACGGTTATAGAAGCCCCCTTCCTCCAGGGGACCAAGTTTTAGTATGGGATTCTGCTTTAGGTCCAAATCTGGAGCGATGTATTCAACATACGGCTTGTAGCCCGATTTCTCAAATTTAACTTCATAATTTGATTTAGAGCGGAGTTTTAAGCTTAATGGGGTAGCACCAACCAACTCTCCATCCAAATATACGCGAGCCTCATAGGGATAGCTATTTACCTGAACCTCTTGCAAAACTCCTTTTCTGGATGTGGCGCAACCAGACAGGACAATTAATAATACGAGAGAAAAGATTCTAGGAATCCATCTGTTTTCAGTAGAATTTATATGTCCGAGACGATTCAAGGGAAAGGCAGGGGTTATAAAACTTGACCCTACCTCCTATCCGAAACTAAACAGGAATGACAATCTTATTCCGTGTCTTCTTCTGCGGTTAGATTTATTATAATGGTTCCCGACGAGGATATTAGCCCTTTATCTTGCAGCTTTTCCAATGTGCAAGATACTTTCATGGTTAATTATTTCTCATGAACCCTCCTCCTGCCAACCTTGTCTTTGCCGTACTTTTTACTTTGGGGATATCAGGGCTTTGCTCTATCCTTGAAGCCATGATACTCAGTACCACTGCTGCAGATATTGAAGGCTTCAAGCAAAAGAAACCCAAGGCCGGGGCGCAACTGGAAAGGTTTAAGAAGGAGATGGAGGAGACCACCTCGGCTATCCTTACATTAAACACCATCGCTAATACTCTCGGCGCAACCTTGGTCGGAGGTATTGCTTCCGAGATTTACGGGGAAGACCGGTTGCTTTGGTTTTCCATCGGCTTGACTGTCGGGATCTTGATTTTTTCAGAGATTCTCCCCAAGAACGCAGGCGTCATTTATCGCCGTAGTCTGCAACCGGTTCTGGTTCCCATTTTGGCAGTGGTGCGTTTCCTGATGGCGCCTCTATCAAAGTTGTGCAAAGTAACGGTCAACTTTGTTATTCAGAAAAAACCGGAGGAGGCAGAAGCAGAAGACGAGATTATCCTTCTGGCAGAGAAAAGTGCCAAGGAGGGCACACTATCAAATTCTGAGCGAGACATGATCTCCAATGCTTTGAGTCTTGATGATATTGCTGTAGGCGATATCATGACACCTCGAACAGTGGTCTTGGCGCTTGAACAGACAGAAACTGTCGGCGATGTATTTACTGCGCACAAAAACAACATACCTTTTGCCCGCATACCTGTCTTTAGTGATAATATTGATAACATTATGGGTATCGTCCGTCGCCGTGAACTACTTTCAGCCATGGCCTCAGACGAACCGAATCGCAAGGTAAATGAGTTTCAACAGGAACCAGTTTTTGTGCCTCAAGTTGGCACTGTTGCAGAGGCATTGAAGACTCTCCAGGCCAAGAACCAACAATTAGGTGTTGTTGTAGACGAGTTCGGTTCAACAGTGGGAGTCGTGGCCATGGAGGACATTTTTGAGCACATTCTGGGTCAGGAAATCTTTGAGAAAGATGATCCTGCTGAGGATATGCGTGAATTTGCCCGACAGAAGCATGATGCCAAGTCAAATGAAGATGTGTCATGATTACTGCCCAAACTAGAGCCTATTGGACACATGACCTTGACCCATTTCTAATTCGGTTTGGCGAGAATTTTGGTATTCGTTGGTATGGATTGTCATACCTGATGGGATTCCTTGTCGCTTTTCTTCTACTTCGTTTTTACTTCGATAAAAAGCGCTCACCTCTTAATCCAGAGCAGCAAACCAACTTCATGACCTATATAATCCTTGGCGTACTTGCCGGTGGGCGATTGGGTTATATGCTCCTTTACAGTAGCGGCAGAGAATCTTTGGCGGCCAACCCGTTGAACCTCTTTAAGGTATGGGAAGGCGGAATGGCCAGTCATGGAGGCTTTGTTGGGGTTGTGATTGCCATCCTTCTTTTTGCCCGGAATAATCGCATTCCTGCGTCTCGTCTCATGGACATAATCGTGAGCGTTGGCCCTGCGGGGCTGTTTTTTGGCCGAATGGCTAATTTTATTAATGGCGAACTTTGGGGCAAGGTGTCACAGGTGCCTTGGGCGGTGATCTTTCCGGAGGCACCAGGGCAGCCTCGCCATCCTTCACAACTCTATGAAGCAGGACTGGAGGGGTTGGTGATGTTCCTCTATGTCCAGCATAGGTTTTGGAGAAATCGAGTGGCTCAGGATCGTCCAGGCCATTTGGCCGGCGAGTTTCTTATTGGTTATTCGGTCGCCCGAATCTTCTGCGAGCAATTTAGAGAGCCAGATGATGTACTCATTGCCGGGGTCAGTAAAGGCCAGTTTTATTCAATTGGACTTGTTGCAATGGGGATTGTCCTGATTGTGCTGTCCCGTAGTAAGGCAGCTAGGAACGAAGCAGCGAAATCAGGGGACTAGTGGTATGTCCAGTCTGCCAAGGTGGGAGGCAGCAAGGCTCAAGGCAGAGATGATGGCAGTCTCCACTCGCAGGACTCTGGGCCCCAGAGCAAGGAGACGGAACCCACCTTTACGGAGCAGTCTTCGTTCGTTGGATGTCCATCCACCTTCGGGGCCAAATGCCATGGCTAATCTTTTCTCTTCCTTTACAGAACTGATATCAAAACTGCCCTCTGTTTCATAAAGATCGAAGGCAATCCGTCCTTGCCCGTGTTCCAATCCATTTATCGCCTCGGTCAGGCTTTCCATATGTTGAATTTTTGGTACGAATGTGGAAAACGCTTGTTCAGCGCCTTCCTGCAGCAGTTTTTCCCATTCCCCTGTTTTCCAGAGTTTACTTTGCCGGTAGGAAGGCTCGGATTTATCGGCTATAAAAAAAGTGACATTCCCTGGTCCAAGGGATGGAATTTCCCGGAGAAGCCTTCTTGCCACTTGAGGGCGGGGAAGACCAATGAGGAGATCAACAGGCAGTGGAGAAGGCGAATCCCACTGCAGGTCCATACTCATCATGATGCCTTCCGGGCCATCCTCAAGAATTTGCGCCTTTCCGATTAAGCCATTTCGAATCCCCACAAAAAAACAGTCACCAATCCCAAGACCCAAGACGTTGCGAACATGCTGGGTTCGCGAATCTTCTGTTTTCCAGCAAATTTGGCTTTCTTCTTTTTCGAGCAGGATAAGGTTCATTGAAAAGTTTTGGAATTGTGTCGCTGGTGACGATCAATAGTTGATCGAGATATACAAATAATAATCACAAACAAAAAGCACAAACCATGGCTGCAACTTCTTCGACAATGCTATCCCTCGGCACACCCGCCCCGGATTTTAAATTAAATGACACCGATGGCTCCACTATATCTCTATCAAGTCTCCGGGGTGGGCAGGGGCTCGTGGTTGCATTCATTTCCAATCACTGTCCTTTTGTGAAGCATCTGCGACACCGTTTTGCTTCAATGGCTGATGAATATATGCCCAAGGGAATCTCTTTCGTTGCAATTGGTAGTAATGATGTGGAGAATTATCCTGATGACGGACCTATTAAAATGGCAGAAGAGAAAGAGCTAGCCGGCTACTGCTTCCCTTATCTTTATGATGAAACACAGGAGGTGGCGAAAGCTTACCGAGCTGCTTGTACTCCCGACTTTTACTTGTTTGATGCGGATCATAAGCTTGCCTACCGGGGGCAATTTGATGATAGCCGACCGGGGAATGGTCGATCCATCACCGGCAAAGACCTCCGTAAGGCCATTGAAGCTACACTAGCAGGTGAATCTGTTCCAGAGGAGAAGCAAAAACCGAGCTTGGGCTGTAATATCAAGTGGAAGGCCGACAACGCCCCGGAATATTATGGATAGCCTTTTTTTTGCGGGCCTTAGCCACGGCTCCCCGAAGACGATGTTTTCCTTTTTCGGATAGACTCCAATAGATTTCCATTAGGAGGTTGTTTGGTAAGTGTCATGAACATATGAATCGTCTTGCATCTTAACCAGGCAGCAAAATGGGACCAAAACAAGTACTGCCATGAGTCAGGTTTTTGACTGAAAGCTCATTTAGATGTCATAACATAAACACCATCCCAGTCTTCACCTGGAGGGTTGTCCTTCATGGACTTGACCCGGTCAATCAGGATCATGGACGGGTTATCTTTAACCCCTGGAGTGACGCCTGGCTTATTCGGTTCCAGTTCCTTGGCTCGTTCAAAAAGGTCCAGAGACTTGTTCCAATCCTGTTTCAGGTAGCTGTCGATGCCTTGTTGAAACAGGTCAAGGCAGTCTTTTGAGTCTTGGGAAAGATCATCCCAGAAGTCAGTGACCTCGTACATTTCAACGGGCTGGGTACGGCCCTTGACGACAATCTTGTCAAGATAGCGGTAGGCAATGCCTTTTCCCTGTTCCTCTGCAGTACGCTTCGTGTCCTCAGTGATCATGATGTAAGCGCCATAGGCCTTTGCTCCGGATTCTGAGCGTGCAGCCAAATTTACCATGTCTCCCATCATTGTATAATTAAAGCGGTCTGTGGAACCCATATTTCCAACAGTAGCCGTTCCCGTATTGAGACCAATCCGGGTCTGCATCTTGCCCACGATATCAGGCCATTTGTCGCCTTCCGATTTCCATTTCTCACGAAGCTCCAGTTGACGCTTTTGCATCAGGACTGCTGTCTTCACACCCTGATAGGCATGATCGTGCATGGGTATGGGTGCTCCGTACATGGCGACGATGGCGTCACCAATGTACTTGTCGAGTGTGCCCCGTTCCTCCTGAAGGATATCCGTCATGGCCGTGAGGTATTCGTTCATGAGGTCCACAAGCCCTGTGGGGGAGAGGAGTTCCGAAAATGCAGAAAAGGCCTGTACATCGCTGAAATAGGCGGTAATTTTTTGTTCCTCACCACCGAGAGATGGTTCTTCGCCGGACTCGACCATTTGTTCCACAAGGTCAGAGGAAACATAAGAGCCAAACATCCCCGTGATCCGGCCCTTGGCTTTTTCCTCAATGATAAGCTTGATTGCCAAGCCAACGAAGGTGGTGGTGAGCGCGGAACCCACAGGACCGACTATGGGAAGCACGAGATGGCTGTTTTTAAATAGCCAAAACGCAACCGCCACATAAATAATTTGTAGCAGGATGCCAACAGGGCGCGCAAAAGTACTCATCGGTCCATTATAGAACCCGATGAAAATCATAAGAAATCCCAATCCAAAAATGCCTGCCATCTCCGCTTTGGAACTGAGTTGTTTGATATATTTGCCTGCAAGCAGTGTTTTTATTAGGTTGCCATGAACACCAACTTTTGGGACGGGGGAATTATCAAAAGGTGTAGGAGCCAGATCCTGAAAAGTTGGGTCCACCGGGCCAACAAGGACGATTGCATCTTTGAAGTGTGACAAAAACTTTTTTGCCTTTTCGAAATCACCACGCTGTTCTTCTATAAATAGAGACCGAGCATTATTATATTCCTTCAACGGCCCTGCCGCATCAGCTTTTAGCTCAGGATTAGCCAATACCTGATCATTAATATCCTTTATTCGGGCATCGTGTTTGGCAAGGTTCTCCCTATAGCTCCGGAGAAAATCACCGTAGTTAAAGATATCGATAATACTACACCGTGGATTGTAGCGACTCGTGATGAAGGGAGGAATGCTATCTTTTGCCAGTTCACCAAGTACTGCCATGACCGTCTCATACCAGTCGTCGAGTTTTTCAGAGCCGTCATGTAAATGGATTTTTTCTACAAGGCTCTTGGCGTTGGCTTCTACATCCTTAGTCAGGTTGAGCTTGGCTAAGCCCTGGATGATATCCAGAGACTCTTCCACATCTTTGCCTATGGCACGTTTGAGTGCTCCTTCTAGGGCTTTTTCAGCTGCAGCGAAGAATCTGTCTGCGTCTTTGTTGTCTCGGTGCTTGCCAAGGGCTTCTCTGGCCATAATATCAGGCAGGTCTTCCCGCCACTTGGAAAACCAATTGATTTCAAGAAGTTGCCTGTCTTCAAGTTTGGCATCAACAATAGACTCTCCTGAAGCGGTCTTAATGACAATACGCTCATTGGTTATCTCAACATTGCTTCCATCCAGACCGTATGCGGCAAGTATCATAGAGACCGCGAAATGATAATAACTGTCTTCTTCACGGGTTGCTGGTATCTCGTGGAGAACCTCGCCACCCTTGGTCTTGAGAAGCCAGACACTTTCTTTTTCCTGCTTTTCAAAAGTGATTCCGCTGCGGTCGAAGCCATCCGATTGAATTGAATCTTTCCTGATTCGAGCAGCGTCAAAGTCCTTTTCAGCACCGAGAAGGAACTCAGTGGCGGTTTCGCTCTGTGCCTGCATGGCAGCAAGAGCCTCAGTGGCCTCTGTGAAATTGGTCTGCCACTCATCTGCATCTGCCTTGAAGACTTTGTTGCGCTCGGCCAACCGCTCTTCAAATCCGGCTATTTTTTCGATCTGTACGATTTTCTTTTTTACCTCAGCAAGCTTCTTTTCAGCGGCTTCTTTTGCCGCCTTGTTAGTATCAATGCCCTGCTTGAAGGCAGCAGCAGCAGCAGGGTTGGCCTTGGCTGCTGCTTCCAGTTGCTTGAGGGATGAGTCTGCTTGTTTCGCTTTGGCACTCAATGCGCCGACACTTGTTAGAAGTTTTGCGTTATCCAGTTCTGCATTAATGGTCGAGAGCACCTCGCCTGTTTCCTCGACAACTTTTTTGTTGGTATCAATGCCTTGCTTGAAGGCAGCAGCCGCAGCAGGGTTTGCCTTGGCCGCAGCTTCCAGTCTCTGTAGGGCTTCTTGGGCTTCTTTAAGCTTTTTTGTCAGAGGCGCAGCTACTTTTGCCT
>JABJCN010000073.1 GCA_018668635.1 Opitutia bacterium | reverse complement strand
TTGGCACGGACAAGGGCATCATCCCATGGGTGACTCCGTGTCTGGGAATGGTATCCCCCCTCTTCCCATGACCGAATGGGCGAACCACCGGCAGCACACGGTATAAGCCCGATATGAACATTAGGGTTCTCCTCAGCCATAAGGATTCCAAAGGTACGTCCCAGTCCGACACCAACACCGGGCTTATCAAAGTGGATGGGATCTACGGCAGGCTTCCATGCTTGACCTTTTGTAAACATATGAACCCGTGGGTGCGGTTTTCGATCCTCTTCACTCACCTTCCCCCGCCCCGCCATGTTGGACTGCCCGACAAGAAGGTAGAGATGGAAGTCTTCCTTGGGAATCTTTGGAGTGGCCTGAAGCATGGACCCCACTATAAATGCAATTAAACAAGTGTTAAGGGTCAGTAGTCTGGTGAAATTCATAAATTCAGAGAAAATATCACCTCGACAAATCTGCAATGAATTTATGGGTATAGGATCATGAAATACCTAACCGCTCTCCTGCTTGTATTACTTCCGGCACAAATTTTATCGGCCGCAAAATGGTACAAGGGCAATACCCATGTGCACACCAAGCTTTGCGGTCATGCCGACTCAACACCGGAAGTCGTTGCCGGTTGGTATCACGATCGAGACTACAACTTCCTCATTCTAAGTGAGCACAACAAGTTTATTGATCCGGCAACAGTAAAGCTGAAAGGCAAGGTTCGAAAGGATTTTATCCTTATTCCCGGGGAGGAGGTCACCGGGCGAAAGACCATTCATTCCACGGCAATGAACATTGACCGCTTGGTTCCATGGCATTATGACCACAAGGATCGGTCCGGAATTATACAACAGCATGTCAATGCAACCCGGGATGCGGGTGGAACCACCATACTCAACCATCCAAACTTCGGTTGGGCCGTAAAGGCGGAAGACGTCATACCCGTGAAGTACCTGCATATGTTCGAGCTTTATAATGGACACCCATCTGTTCGAAACTTCGGCGATGCACACCATCCTTCAACGGAGCAAATGTGGGACACCATGCTCACCGCCGGAATGAAAGTGTATGGGGTGGCATCGGATGATGCCCACAATTTTGCAAAATGGGGGAATAAAGTATCCAATCCCGGACGAGGTTGGGTCATGGTGCAATCCGAGAGCTTGAATCCAGATGCCATCACCGAGGCAATGCTGTCCGGGAACTTCTACTCGTCCAGCGGGGTCGCCCTGAAGAATGTCAAGCGAAGCAAGGGTTCAATCACCATCGAGATCGACAATAAAGCAACGGAGAAGGAACTTACCTCAGATATTCTATTTGGCACAAAGGTAAAGGCCGGTAAACCCGGTTATGAAATCAGCTTTATCGGGCCTGAAGGCATGATTGTGAAAACCGTCCACGGGACCAGTGCCACCTGCAAGGTTCCCGATGGCAATGCCTTTCTTAGAGGAAAAGTCACCCTTCGCAAACATCGCAAGGACGGAACTGTTGGTGCCTACTACGCCTGGACGCAACCCGTGTTCACCGACGGCAGGTAGGGTTATTCCTTATTTTTCAGAATCCTGCCCGTCTTCCCTGTCGCCCTTCTCAATCGAGCGCAACAACTGCTTGATATCCCTGGCACCCCTGATGGTGACCACCACCGCCATGATGGCGAATATCGTGACACTGGACACAAACAGGACAGTCCAGACTGTTATCCAATCGATCATGAAGCGACCTCTCTTTCCTCTGCGGGCAATCCCTTGTCCGGGAACAGGAGTGAACCCAGCACCATCAACATCAGGGCCAGGGCTGTAACAAACAACCCCACATGAGCGGTACTCAATTCCATGCCCAGCCAATTTTCCAGCCTTTCAAAACCAATCAGTTCCTGTACCGGAGTCAGGCCCAGAACCGCCAGACCCCCGGCAGTCAGGGCCATATAAGCCCCCACACGACTGGCACCCTTCCAGTAGATACCCAGAACCAGAAGTGCCAACGCACCCGTGAAGTAAATGGCACCGGAAATCATCATGTAGTCCAACAGGTCCTGCCCCAATGGATACCACAGGCTCCAGACCAGCAGGAAAATCCCAATGAGCACGATAAGCACCCGTGCCAGCAAAAGCCTGGATCGGGTTGACATCTTCCCTCCCCGCAGAGGAGCCACCACATCCTCCACGATGACCGATGCCCAGCACAGCAGGTAACTATCGTGAGTCGACATGAAAGCAGCAAGCATACCCGCGCCAACGATCCCGATAATTCCAACCGGGAGAATTTGCCCAAGGAAATGGGGAAAGGCAGACATGGTCAGCTCGGGGTTATTGACGACGCCTCCATCAGTCGCAAGAAAGAGGGCACGCGCCTCCGGGTGACCCATGAAATATGTCAGCGCACAAATCCCCAGGAACTGCGGTAACAGGAAACGAATCAGGAACCCGACAGAAGACCACTTGTAAAGGCTCCGGACCACCGCCTCACTTTCTACTGAACTGGCACGCATCACAGCCGTCTGCCAAATGGTGGAACTGACCAACCCCGCGGTTAAAAGCATCCAGGCCATATAGGATACCCCAAATCCACCTTCATGCGCCGGATTGAAACCGGCCTCGCCATGAACCTCCTGGACCGCACCCACGATTGTCCCCCAACCCAACTGGCCAACTGCAATTGCACAGGCCAGCAAAAGCCCGAATGACAGCACGACGAACTGGATATAATCCGTGATGATCACGCTCACCATTCCCCCCAGCGTCGTGTAGATCAATACCAGCAGGATAAGGACCGTCATCACAATATTGACATGGACCGGTTCATTGAGACCGGTAAGCGCCGTCACGAAGATGGCACCAGCCTTGAGGAACATCCCCATGTTCAGGATGCCGGCAGCAGCCAAAAGGATTCCACCGTAGACACGAACGCCCTGACCGAAACGGATGCCGTAGTACTGCGGGATGGTCATCACCCCCAGTCGCCGAAGCGGCACAACAATGAATCCAGTGAAACCCACCACCAGTGGAACCACACCGGCCACAACCGCAATATGGAAAGCGGAAAATCCTCCCGTGAAACCCTTCTGCGCAGCAAACATGACTGTGACCAGGCCCAGTTCCGAGCCGGTCATCGTGGCCACCGCCAACCAGGTACGCACTGCACGCCCCGCCACCACATAGTCCGACATGTTCCGGATAAAACGATTTACGTATAGACCCACCGCCACCGTACCCAGAAGGTAGCAGGCGACAATCCCCCAATCCAGCCAGCTAAAATTGGTTTCCAGACTCGGCATGGCTACCAGATGATTTTAACCGGGATGCCTTGTCAAAGACTTTCCTGAAACTCAGGGTTCAATGCTTCCGCAAGCCCTCAAGCACCCCACAGTGTACAAGGGTCTTTGTGATAGCCGACAACGGCTCGAGACCTGCCTTCTCCAGCATGGTGCGATATTCAGCTGCACTGTAGACCCGGCCTTCCGTAAGGCTGAAGAGGGAGGCCGAGTACAGGGCCAGTGGCAAGGGACCGTCCATGGCATCGTTAAGGAAAACGTCATGGATCAGGATTCTTCCACCGGTTGGCACCGCCCCGGCACAACGCTTCACGAGGGATTCACATTCCGGGATATCCCAGTCATGCAGGATATTCGAAAGTAGCACAGCATCACATTCCGGCAGATCGTCAGCAAACATGTCGCCGACCAGTAGTTCAACCCGGTCCCCCACCCCGTGTTTCTCCACAAATTCAGCCGCCACCTTCAGCACCTCCGGCCCATCCATCACGATGGCCCGCAGTCCCGGATTGGCCTGCACCAGAGCAATGCTGTAGATACCGCTGCCGCCACCTACATCCAGCAGGGTCTGAACCCCTGACAGGTCGAGGTTTGCCGCCAGGTGCGGCGCCACATTATTGGCCCGGCCTGCCAGCGACAGAGTAAGATGCCGCGCATCGGCCTCTCGATCCATCGCACTGTCCATGCCCTCCTTAAAGATGAAGGCCGCCCCTGTCTCCGGGTCTTCTGCCCCACGAGGCTTGTTCGAACGCAATCGCTCAACAAAGTCCAGCACCCCCGGGCTTTCCGCAGCCAGCCCCAGGTATCCATCCACCCCGAAACCTGCACCTACTCCGAGATGCTCCCGGGCAATGGGTGTAGGGCTGTAGCTACCGGAATCATCCTTCTCAAGCAAACCCATGGCCTGCAATGCAGTCACCAGCACAACCATCGGCCGTTCAGCCAGTCCGGTATGTTCCTTCAACTCTGTCCAGCCTAGTGGTCCATCCGCCATACGGTCAAAAACATTGAGATGGCAGACCGCGGCCACGAGAATCTCTGTGGCATGGCTTCCCCGGAACAGCTCGAAGATCGGGGTCGGGTCGGTTTCAGGAAAAGAAGTGGCGGATTTCAAGGATTCTTCCATTGCTGTAACTCCAGCACATTTCCCTCCGGGTCTTCAATGTAAATCAAGGTCAGTTCACCCTCGCCCTCGATGTCGATCGTCACCACGTCGCCCACTTCACGACCGCCATGCCCCAGGATTTCTGCCCGCTTGGACTCCAGGTCATCTACAACAAAGGCCATGTGGGCAAAACCCGGGCCATCCAGCTTCAGGTTCGACCGTGAATTCTCCGGCTTGTATTGAAAAATCTCCAGTGTCGGCCCGGATTCCCCATGCCCCGGCAATCGCAGGTGCCGGCCCCGCACACGGATGCCGGACATGCCGGTCAACTTGTCAACCGTCTCCCCGGCATAGTCCCGCTCCACCCCGATAGGTTCACAATCAAACACCTCCTCGTAAAAGGTTGAAAGTTTACGCCAATCCCGGGCCACAATGTTCGTGTGGGCATAGCGAATGTCACTGCTCATGTATGCTTTGTGCTCCATACACAATGCACGTATAACTGGGTAAAGGAGTTGGACATCGCAGGAAGTTCATCGTTGTGGTATTTGCATTTGAGTCAAGGCCGGTGACACAGGAAGTGAGCGGTCGCCATGCGACGCTCTGGTTGTGGTCGGGGTGTTTGTATTCCGTGGGTTTAACCCACGGCTAACGATTCAACGGTCGCTTCGCGACGGGAACCGGGCGGCGGGTGTCATGGTGCGGCGGCTTTATGGACACACATTCACCAACACACCGAATCCAAGCGTCGCGGAGCGATGGGAACCGGTTCCCCATACCAATGCGGGTGTCGCAGAGCGACGGCTCAACCATAGCCGTGGGTTTCAACCCACGGTCCTCCGGCAACCAACACACATAATCCGAGCGTCGCGGAGCGACCGCTTAACGATAACCCGCAACAATACGAACTTCGCGATGCGAAGGCTCAATGGCCCCACGCGTCAATACAGATGTCGCGGCAGCAACCGCTATCCCGGATTCCCTGAGGTGCACCCAAGGGTATGGAACGCCATCAATGCCCCCCCACCGTTGGTTGGGGTTATGATGCCTTGCGGCTGGGTCCGGCTCGTGCTTCTACGGTCGCTTGCCCCGGCATGGCTCCGCACATGCTGGGCGGCTCCCTGCGTTGCACCTCGCTCCTTATCACTCCTGGATCTGGAGACTGAGACGGAAGCCCAGGTTGAAGTTCCGGAGGACCGGTGTGTTCCTGCTCCGGATCGCCGATCGCAAGTTCCCGCCGTCCGTGGTCCAGCCGCCGCCACGGTAGACCCGATACGAACCAGTTTCTGCTCCTGCAGGATCACTTACAGTACCGGCCGGGTAATTTCCATGCCAGTCTGCTGTCCATTCAAAAACATTGCCGTGCAGATCATGGAAACCCCATGCATTGGCCGGGTAACTGCCCACATTCGTGGTCTTGTTGAGGCCACTGCCTTTGAAATTCGCCTGGTCAATGGAAGTGATGCTTGCGCCGAAGCTGTAGGCCGTGGTGGTTCCTGCCCGACAGGCATACTCCCACTGCGCCTCCGTGGGAAGACTGTACCCGATGCCTTCCGGCAGGCGACCGGCATCAAGTTCGCGTTGGTTGAGCTTTTGGATGAACGCGATCGCATCGTCCCAACTAACATTTTCCACAGGAAGCTCCGGCCCCTTGAATTGACTTGGATTGACTCCCATCACCTCCTCATAGAGTGCCTGTGTCACCTCATTCTCGCCCAGCCAGTAGCCCTGCGTAAGCGTCACTTCGTGCTGGATCTCTTCAGATCTACGATCCGGCTCCGACGCCGGGCTGCCCATTGTGAAAGTGCCGGGGTCCACCCAGATCATTTCCAGGCCGCTGCCTCCAACATAGTCCTTGCCGAGAGCAGGCCCCGGTTCTTCTTCCGCTTCCCAGTCTTCAGGAACATCAATTGAAAACTCCAGGCTTAGGCTTGGCGTGCCCATGGGTGGCAGATCGCTCAACCTCAATGTGTCACCATTATATGCAAACGTCTCGATTTCGAGTAGGTTTACCCCGGGTGCATCCAGTGCGGTTGTGTGGGGAAATCTCAATATAACTTTACCGTCCGGGCCAATAAAGACATCTTCGCTCCCCCAGAAGAAACCTTTTTCACCATTGTCACCGACTGGGAAACGAACATCCACCCACGCCAATCTTTCATGATCACGGGCTTGTGTAATCCAATCAACTTCCTGTGGACTAAGGACGTCTGCCGGTAAAGTCACAACCAATTCCTTCTTTTCTTTAGCCAAGTCCCAGGATGCACCCTCGGCGGGGATGACAACCAGGTCATCGTGAGCTCCCTCGTCTGAAATCCGACTGGCGATGACCTCAATGCGGCCGTCCTCGGTGTACTTGTTATCCCAGTCGACACCCATGTCCCAAGTTGCTTCAAGGTTTTTACCGGGGGCAACACCGGGGCCGACATCCCCTGTGACCGCAGTGGCGGTAAGGTCAAAGTTTTTACCATTGTCCGTGGACCAGCGGATGGTGACCGTGCAGGGTCGTCCATCGCTGACAGAAAGGTCGTAGTTGATGCGGAGCAGCTTGGTTCCAATCAACTGCGCGGCAGTGACATTACTGACATCCGGGGTGCGGTTGCCGACAGCAATAGAAGCGACAACACGGGCAATATCGGCCGCATCGGTGGCGGAAAAACCTGCAGCCTCAGCAGCTTCCTTGGCCCGTTTTGTTGCCTCCTCCTCACTGAACCCTTTTTCCAGGGCTTCCTTGGCGGCAATATCTGCTGCACGGGAACCGGCCTTCTGTTTCGCCACTTCATCGGAAACACCTGCGGCCTTAGCGGCAGCGAGAGCCTCAGCACCTGCCTCAGCGGCAGTCTTGCCATCGGCGATGGCCTTTTCGGCAACTTTCTCAGCGGCGACATATGCAGCACGGTCCTTGGCAGCCTCGGCATCCAGGCCGGCGCCCTCGGCGGCAGCACGAGCCTCAGCAGCTACTTCAGTTGCGGTCTTGCCTTCGGATATGGCTTTCTCGGCTACCTTCGCAGCTGCGATATCTGCAGCTCTTTCCTTGGCTGCATCGGCGTCCAGACCGGCTCCTTGAGTGGCCTCCCTTGCCTTCTCAGCCACCTGTGTAGAGGTCTGGCCATCAGCGAGGGCCTTGTCCACAACAGCCTGTGTAGCCTTCTCACTGGCAATATCCTCGGCCTCCTCCACGTCAACCCCGGCAGCAATGGCGGCCTCCCGGGCCTTTGTACCCGCAATGGTGGCGTCTCCACTTGTCTCAAATTCTTTTTCCGCCACGGCGCGTGAGGATGCCCTGGCCGCCTCACGGCTGGCTTCCTTCTCGTCCAAGCCTTCGGCAAGAGCGACATCTTTGGCAGCCTGTGCCACTGCAGCTGCAGTGCTTCCCTGACCGGCGGCAGCTTCACGAGCGGCTTCAAGGACCGGGTCTGGCGGACCAGCTACGGCCAACAAATGACCGGAAAGTATAAAGGTTAAAAGAATGGGGAAAAGAAGTTTTTTCATGGAAGCTATTCGATTCAAGGGTGTACGGAACTTATGTGTGTGTGTGATGCGTTTAAATTAAACTTGGGAGCGAAGCAAGGGGTTAATTAAATAAAAATGTTGGTAAGGAGGCAGATGTCCTAAAAGAATTCCGGCTTCGGCAGGCCAGAATACCAATGTAAGTGAATACAAAAGGATGCCTTTGACTTTCATGAATGTAGGAATAGACAGGTATTTTCAAACAACAATCCACTCCATCAAATTTCCATGAAACTCCTCAAGGTCATTGTCCCTTTCATTATCCTGCTTACCAGTGGTATCCATGCCGCAAGGAAGCCCAACATTGTTTTCTTCTTTATCGATGACCTGGGATGGACAGATGTCGGCTTCATGGGGTCCAAGTACTACGAGACCCCCCACGTCGACAAGCTGGCATCAGAAGGCACAATTTTCCATAGCGCCTACGCCAACGCGCCGAACTGCGCCCCCAGTCGCGCCTGCCTGATGTCCGGACAGTACCCCCCACGACACGGCGTCTACACCGTGGGTGATCCCCGGCGTGGCAACCACAACCTGCGAAAGATTGAACCAACGGAAAACAAGACGGAACTGGGGGAAGAGTTCGTGACCATCGCAGAGGCCCTTGGCCCCAATGGCTACACCTGTGCCACCATGGGCAAGTGGCATCTTGGCAAGGATCCGACGACCCAGGGCTTCCACGTCAACATTGCGGGACGCGAATGGGGCAGCCCATCGGGAGGTGGCTACCATAGTCCCTACAAGTACCCGAACCTGGTCACCCCGAAGAAAGGCGAATACCTGACTGACCGGCTCGGTGAGGAGGCCTGCAAATTCATTGATTCAAACAAGGAGAAGCCATTTTTCCTTTACCTGACGCACTACACGGTCCACACGCCAATCCAGGCAAAGGACGAATTGACAAAAAAATACAAGGCCAAGCCCACCCATGGGGGCCATAAAAATGCCAAGTATGCCGCCATGATCGAGAGTATGGATGACAGCATCGGGGCTGTTCTGGCCAAGTTGAAGGAGCTTGAACTGGATGACAACACGATGGTGATTTTTTTCTCCGATAATGGAGGGCATGGCGGGGTCACCTCCAATGCCCCACTTCGTGGATCAAAGGGAATGCTGTACGAGGGTGGCATCCGTGAACCCCTGGTCATCAAGTGGCCCGGCGTGACCAAGGCCGGCACCACCTGCCATGAACCGGTCATCGGGATCGACCTTTACCCCACTTTCCTTGAGGTGACAGGGTCCCCTGCCCCCAAGGACTACACCCTTGACGGAAGGAGCCTTGTCCCCCTGCTCAAGGATGCAACGGCCAACCTGGGGCGCGATGCCATCTTCTGGCACTTCCCCTGCTACCTACAAGGCTACACCGAGCGGCATGGAGCCTTTCGGACCACCCCGGGCGGGGCAGTCCGGGCCGGCGACTGGAAGCTGATCGAGTACTTCGAGGACGACACACTTGAGCTCTACAACCTCTCCAACGATATAGGGGAAAAGAAAGATCTCGCCAAGGCTGAACCCAAAAAGACAAGGGAGCTGCACAAGTTGATGACCGACTGGCGCAGGAAGGTGCAGGCACCCGTACCCACCACCCCCAACCCGAAGTACGATCCCAAGGCCGGCAAAAGCAAGGGGTCCAAAAAAAGCAAAAATAAGAAAAATTCCTGAGACAGCAGGAAAATATCACCATCCACCCGCCAGATGAGCGTCTCCCTGCTGGATAGGGACAGGGGCAGTAGACTCGAATCCTCTGGTGAAACCTCCTGAAGTAGCGGAAATCCCTCATATAAATAGGCACTAAATACGGAGTATGTATTATATTGCATAATTATTATACCTGTGTTTTTATATGTGCATTTCAGACACATCCATACACATCCATACACATCCATACACATTCCTATAAAACATGAAAACAATATCATCTATTCTATTTCTGATCACTTTTTTATCCGGATGCGGAAGCAATTCCAGTTCACAGAAAGCATCCCCGCCGACTGGCAAACCAATCCAACTCACTCTGAACCTAAAACCCGGGGATCAAAAAAAACTTACCGTGGAACTGAATTCAGACTCAAAAATTCAGGCAAATGGAGAAGTTGTAAACATGAGTATGAATGTTGTCTCCACAATGGGACTTGAAGTTCTGGAAATCAACGAGGAAGGGGAATATTTAATCAAGTCCACCTATGATAAAATCTCGATGAAGATGGATGGACCAATAAAGATGAACTTTGATTCATCCAATCTGCAGGATTCAAAATCGCCCATTGGTAATGTGTTATCTTCCACGATCGGCCAATCGTATACAATTAGAATGTCAAAAACCGGAAGAACCCTTGGGTTTGAAGTAGCCAAAGACATGAACCCATTGGTCAAACAGCAAATCGAGCAGACCATGCAGAATTTCACTTTGGGAACAACTTTCCCCAAGAAAAAAGTTGATAACGGAGATAGCTGGAAGTCATCCATCACACAGGACGTAAACGGTATAAAAATAACCAATGACTCAAACAACACCCTATTGGATCAAACCGATGGCATAACCACTATAGGCATCTCAGGAAATATGACAGGATCGATGACCGGGGAGTCGCAAGGTTTGATCAAGATTGATTCTGCTTCGGGCTGGTTGGAATCCGGTGAGATTTCAATGAAATGCGATATGCGTAAAGACAACCAAGAAGTCGAAACGAAAATAAAGATAATGCTTTCAGGAAGTTAGAATCCAATATTCACATCATACTGGGCTTATCTGCTTTCTGTTCCTGAAATAAAAAATGTTGCCACGTATACGGGTAAGGGTTGAATTGAAACAACGAGCTCAAAAAGGTAATGATAAAGCTGCACTTCTTTGAGATCAAAAGTTTGCCGTAGATAGTAAACTCCTACAAATCAATCAATGCAAACAACGAAAAAGCTTCTGATTCCTATAATTCTAGTGTTCGCCGCCTGTGGGGGGGACAACCCGGCTGAAAACGAAACCAAGGTCGACAACTACCCGCTGACCACCTGCGTAATATCCGGGAACAAGCTGGACGATCACGGTGAACCCCATGTCCACAAACATGAAGGTCGCACCGTCAAGTTTTGCTGCCCTCCGTGCGTTGAGGATTTCGACGAAGACCCGGCCAAGTACCTGGCGATGATCGACGCGGCAAAAAAGTAGGGCCAAACAAGCCAACGCCCCGGAACCCGGCCCCTCCTAGCTAGGGAACCTGCCTTCACGCAAAAAGCCGAGCGCCAGTCGCATGACCTCAGGATTCTTCATTATGAAGGGGTGTGCAACATTCAGCACCCGAAAGTCACGCATCCCCGGCAACCTGGCTCTCTCAACTGAGACTTTCCCGTCGTTCTCACCGCTAATCATCATGGAAAGAATCCAGTTAATGGACTTTCGACCAGTGAGAACACCACATTCAAAATCAACAGGGCCGAGTTTACTGGGTACACTTTCCGGGTTGGTTCCAAGCTGAACTCCGGCGGGACCATTGATCCACTTGAATAGAAAAATCCCCCCAAGCTTGTCTACAACCTCACTACCCTTGCTGGGGGGGGCCAACATTACAACCCGACCAAGGTTTGGCATCGGGCTTTTCTTCATGTGGGTACGAACGAGGATGCTGCCCAGCGAATGAACAATGAAGTGTACTTTCCTGTATTCTCTTTTGGACACCTGCTCATGAACCGCGTCAAACACCATGGTGGTCAACTCATCAACGTTGTGTTTTGTGGATGGGTAGCCAATGTTAAAAACATCATAGCCTTGCCCTCCCAGGAACGCAACCATCTTTCCCATGCATCGCGGTGTGCGGGCCAGGCCATGCAAAAGAACCACACATTCAGGATGATTGCCAACTGCAGACTGGACAGTCAAACGGGCAGGATTTCGTGATGGGGCTTCAGGTGGCATAATTCTCTGGGCCTGAAGAACCGGTAGTCCTAAAAAAGGCATCAAGGCAAGATATGCAATGAGCGGATTTTTTATTTTGGCTAACATTACTGAACATATTAAACCTAATGCCATTCATTGGTTGGAAACACGACAATCCTCTTGTACATTGTCCCGGAGGGTTGTTTTAGCAGGAACTCCACCATATCCACAATTTCTCCCGGCTTGATCACCTTTTCAATGTCTCCCGGGTATGGGTTTTTCTCTTTGTCCCAGAGCGGAGTATCAATCCCGCCGGGGCAGATGGAACTGACAACGATGCCGTGCGGCATCAACTCCTGGGCCAGTGCATCGGCAAAACCGTTCATACCATGCTTGGAGGCACAGTAAGCTGCCTGACCGGGGATACCACGAACACCAGCTACTGAGGAGATGTTGATAATACGACCGCGTTTGCGCTGAATCATAAACGGAACGGTATGGCGGGTGCAATAGAGGGTGCCCTTCAGGTTTACATCGATAATTCGCTCCATCATATCAAATGATTGTTCTGCAAAATTGATGTTCTGGACGATGCCGGCATTATTGATGAGGACGTCGATCCCGCCGTGAGCGGATTCAATCTCGTTGACCGCAACCCCAACAGCATCCCGGTCGGAAATATCCACCGCAAAAGGTAAAATATTGGAACCCCCACGTTCAACCAGTGAATCCAACTGCTCCGAGGTACGTGCCAGGGCAAAGACCTTTCGCCCCTGACCGGCAAAACGAAGGCTCAAGGCCTCCCCAACGCCACGGGTCGCACCGGTTACAAGAATATTGTTCAATTCAGCTTCCATAATGAGAATATCAGGTTAAACAGGAAACACCCCTCCCCTGACACGACAAATACCACTGGCAAGTTGCAGGGCATTCTTAAGGGAGACTTCCGGCGAATAGCCTTTAAGTATACCCTCAAGAAGACCACTGGCACAGGCATCTCCGGCACCGACGGAATCCATAAAAGGACGTTCGTCGACAAATGGAATCTCCTGCCAGACTTGTTGCCCATCAGTGACCATGGCTCCACGTTCAGAAAGTGTCAGGATAAGTTGTCGCAAGCCTTGATTGCGACAGATTTCAGGAAGACGCTCACGCCCCTCAGCCTCGTTGCGAATACCGAAAAGCATCTCCCCCTCCTGCTCGTTGCATTTCACCCATGTGGCCTTTGCCAGCAATTCATCAACCAGAGGGCGCTCCCACCAGGGGTCTCGGAGATTAACATCCAGGAAAAGTGGTGCATCCGTTTCATGCAGGACACGAAGACAGGCATCACGGGACGGCTTGGATCGCAATGCAAGCGTTCCACAATAAAGCATGGAGGGTTGTTTATCAGCAAGGACGGCCAACGCCTCCCCTCCATCAATGGCATCCCATGCCTGCCCGGGCCGAATATCAAAATGAGGATGACCCTCATCAGAAATCGACACGACGACCTCGCCTGTGAAATGTTCGGAGTCGCGCTGGACCGCTTCAACCGAAAGCCCGCGCGCGCGCATGGCCTTAAGCAAGTCAGCACCACGGGCATCCTCCCCCACCCTCGTGATTAAGAGCGGATTCAACCCCATCCTGCCGAGGTGGACATAAACATGGAAGGGAGCCCCCCCCAGGACCGCACTCCCATCAGGGAAACAATCGAAGAGGATTTCGCCAAAGATGACAGGGCCTATTGGTTGCATTGTTTGTAGTGAAATTATCGAATTTTAGCTTTCAGTCGATCAACGAGAACCGCTATCAAAATCACAACCCCATAAACGACACTCTGCATGTGCGCCTCCACCCCTGTTAGGTTCATCCCGTTTCGGATGACACCAATTATAAGCGCCCCTACCAGAGTGCCGAAAATACGGCCCTGCCCTCCCGCAAGACTGGTTCCACCAACCACGACTGCAGCAATAACTTGTAATTCAAGCATATTGCCAGCCTTGGGGTCGCCCGTTACATGTAGGGATGCCTCCATTACCCCTCCCAAGCCGGCAAGAACTCCACAAAGAGTGTAGACAAAAACAAGCACCCACTTTACGGGGACACCGGAAAGGCGTGCGGCCTCGGGATTACCGCCAACAGCATAAATATAGCGACCAACGGATGTTCTCGTCATGAGAAGATGGGCCAGGATAAAAAGAAGGGCCATCAAGAGGACGGTATTGGGTAATCCCAATAACTCCCCCCTCCCCAACCAACCAAAGTCAGGATTTGCAACGAGTACAGGATCCGAATCAGCAAGAATAAAGGACATGCCTCGTGCCACAAACATTACACCCAGGGTAACAATAAACGCCGGGATACCAAAAGCTGTCACCATGCCACCGGTAAACATACCGATCAAACCACATGCAATAATACCAGAAAATGCCCCCAGAAACAAGTGGGTGGTGGTTGGAGTACCCCCACCGACTGACTGAATGACCAGGGCAGTTATAACACCGGAAAAAGCAATTAGACTGCCAACCGATAAATCAATTCCCGCCGTAATGATGATCATGGTCATCCCTATGGCAATAATTGCCACCACGGAAATCTGTTTCAAAATGTTAAGTAAATTTTCTTTCTTCAGGAAATTAGGCCACTTATGACTGGATGGCGTAAAGACCCGGGCAGTGGAGAGGGAGGGATGCTGGGTAGAGAGCCTTGGAAGTTGCTCATTACAGAAATTCGCCATGTGACGATCAGCAAAAATAAAAGGAAGTGAATTGCCTGACTGCCCAATCGAAATCAATGCCTTACGGGCACCGACTGGCTGCGTTACTGCTATCTGTAATACATTCAATCCGGCAGCGACCGACTCCGAGGCCAGTGCATCAGCAAAGGCCTTGCCGTCTCCACCCTGACGGACCAGAACAAGGACATTGGATCCATTGGCAGGTCTTGTTGAAATCACGTCCTGGAGCAAGGACTTGGCTGCCTTATTGCCCGTGGGCCATTGCTCCTCAATGGTAACGATGCTGAATCCCAACCCAAGCAGTATCAGGACAAGGATGGTGCCATAGTCGGACAAGGTTTTTTTCAAATTCATATTCATAGATTACGGGACTTATCCCACTGCGATTTTCATGATATCCTGCTGGGTGGCATTCGGTACATCCGTTATCTCCCCCTTGATCCGTCCTTCGTGCATGACCACGATCCGATCACTCATGCCCAGTACTTCAGGAAGTTCGGAGCTGATCATGAGGATCGCCTTCCCTTTGGCCACCAACCGGTTCATCAGTTGATATATCTCATACTTGGCGCCAACGTCAATACCCCGGGTCGGTTCATCAAACAAAAGGACTTCCGCATTACGCTCCAACCACTTGGCCAGCACGACCTTCTGCTGGTTACCGCCGGACAGCGTTGCCGCCACCTGGTCAGGCCCGGTCATCTTGATCTGTAGTTGCCTGCCATGATCCTCTATCGATGAACGTTCTCGCCCAAGATCAATCCAGCTGAAACGGGAAAAGGATTTAAGGTTCGGCAACCCAAAGTTCTCAAGGACGGTTTGGCCCAGGACAAGTCCCTGTGACTTACGATCTTCTGTCAGTAAACAAATCCCGGTGGCAATGGCGTCACGAGGGTTCCGAATCTGTAACTCGCTACCATTCATCATGATTGTACCGGACTCAGGCCTGTCTGCACCAAATAAAATACGAGCCGTCTCGGTGCGACCCGACCCCACCAGACCCGTCAAGCCAACAATCTCACCACGGCGAACCTCAAGAGATACATCCTGTACCTTTTTACCACGGTTTAACCCTTTACAGGCAATCCGAACATCGCCGATCTCAGTAATTTCCTTGGGGTATTCCTGATCAATACTACGACCGACCATCAGTTCAATCATATCACCACGGGTGAGGCCAACTATGGGACGTGTGCCAACATGTGCGCCATCCCGAAGAAAGGTAACGCGGTCAGCAACCGTGAAAATCTCGTCCAAACGATGGCTGATGTATATGATTCCGATACCCCGTTCCTTTAATCCATCGATCACCCGAAACAATCCATCAACCTCACGCGGGGAAAGAGCTGCACTGGGTTCATCCATGACAAGGATACGCGCATCCGCTGCCAATGCCTTGGCGATCTCGACAATTTGCTGTTCGGCCACAGTCAGGTCACAACAGAGAGTGGCAGGGTCAATATCCGCGCCAAGTTGCTTGAACAATTCCACAGCCCGTTCTCGCTCACGCTTCGCAGGCAGGATGCAGACGCGACCAGGTTCCTGGCCCAGAAAAATGTTTTCCCGGGCGGAGAGCCATGGAACAAGATTGAATTCTTGATATATAACGGCAATGCCTGCCGCGAGGGCATCCTGGGGACCATGTATCTGAATCGGGTTACCATTGAAGGAAATGGTCCCTTCATCCGGAAGGTGGGCCCCACCAAGCATCTTTATAAGAGTACTCTTACCGGCCCCATTTTCCCCCAGGAGGGCAAGGCACTCCCCGGTATGAAGCTCCAAGTCTACATCCTTGAGCGCATGAACTCCGGGAAAACGTTTATGGATTCCACTCATGCCAAGCAAAGGCACACTCGAATCATTCGAGACTGGGTCGGAATTGCCCACAGCAACCTTGCTATTGGAGCTCAGGGTCTTTTTCAGCGTCCGCCTTTTTATAGAGTGAAGTGGGAATAAGGACTGTCTTCTCAACTTCCTCCCCGGCCAAATGACTGACGATCTTCTCAACTATCTGAACACCCATTTTACGGGGAAACTGGATTGGATCAGCATAGACCTTACCTTCCTTGATGGCAATCTTTCCTTCCTTCTGTCCATCAAAACCAATAATCTTGATCGATTCCTGTCTACCGGCCTCCTCGATTGCCGTGTAGGCACCAAGCGCGCCTGGGTCATTTATGGCAAATACCCCGGCCAAATCCGAATGGGCCTGAAGTTGGTCTGCGGTAGCCTTGTAGCTGTCGGTTCGATTCCCCCCGGAGGGCAACTCAGCAACAATCTTGATTTTGCCACTCTTGAGATGTGGCTCAAGGACCTTCTTGAATCCTTGAACACGAAGGACACAGGAATTGGCGATCTTGTGGTCAAGTACCAGTACCTTGCCACCATTTTCCCCCAATGCCTCAATCATGGCCTTTCCAGCCAATTCACCTCCCTGAAAATTGTCCGTGCCAACATGACTGATAATCTCCACTCCCTCAGCAGCACACTGGGCATCAACGGTAAAGACAGGGATTCCAGCCTTGTTGGCGGCTTTGATAGCCGGGCCAATGGAAATACGATTACAAGGCACAAGGACAATTGCAGTCACCTGCTTGGCAATAACATCGTCAATCTGGTCTGACTGGGTCTTTACATCCTCATTGGGGTCCAGCATCGTGGTTTCATAGCCATGCTCCTTTGCTGCGGCAGACAAGCTATCACCGATAACCTTGAAGAAAGGATTGGAAAGTGTTAGCGGGGAATAGGCAATCACGCCCTTGCTGACCTTCCCTGCTGTGGAACCAGAAGAGTTTTCTCCAGTATTATCTGTCCCCCCGCCACCACAACCAGTCCAGACCGAAGTCAGTCCGATTAAAAATGAAACGAGTAAATATTTGGTTTTATTCATAATTTTGGGGATTGGAGATGAATGGTCGACTCAAAGAAAAAAACAACTTCAGGCAAGCCTCTATATAATCAGGTAGGTGGGGTGTAAGGGTTAAGCGATAATGTCACGAACGACCTGCCCATGGACATCAGTGAGGCGATAGTCACGCCCGGAATAACGGTAGGTCAGTTTCTTGTGATCAAGACCCATTAGGTGAAGGATGGTGGCATGCAGATCGTGGACGTGCATGCGGTTCTCCACCGCCGAGCATCCGAACTCATCGGTCGCACCGTAACTAAACCCTTGTTTCACCCCGCCTCCGGCCATCCATATGGTGTACCCGTAATGGTCGTGATCACGGCCCTTGGCTCCTTCCGAAGTAGGCGCGCGGCCGAACTCCCCCCCCCAGACAACAAGCGTATCTTCAAGCAAACCACGGGCCTTAAGGTCGCGCAAAAGAGCGGCTATTCCCTGGTCTGATGCATTGGCAAGGGCGGCGTGCCCCCCCTTGATATCCCCGTGCCCGGTGTCCCAAGCAATGTCGTACCCGCTGATCGAATGGGAAAGCTGAACAACCCGAACACCCCGCTCGACCAATCGGCGTGCAATCAGGCAACCCTTTCCGTAGTGGGAATCCCCATAAAGTTCCTGAGTTGCCTTGCTCTCCTTGGTCACGTCAAAGGCATCAGGTACGGAAAACTGCATACGAAAGGCCATCTCCATGGCTTGGATGCCCGATTCCAAATGCTGGTCGTGTTCCAACCGTTCGAGATGAATGTTGTTGAGCTTGGCCAGAAGGTCGGCTTGCTTGCGTTGTTCCTGTTTCGAAAGCGAGCTATTCTTAAGGTCACGCAGGATGGCGTCCGGCTTCATCTTTTGAAGATTGACGTAACTCCCGGCATAGGCCCCCGGAAGAAAGGAGTTGCCCCAGTTGGCGATCTTCCCCCGTGGCAGGGCAACAGGGGACATGGCGACGAAACCTGGTAGTTCATCAGTCACAGCGCCCAAACCATAAGTTAGCCAGGAACCCATGCTCGGCCGGTTGGCCTGCAGGGAACCGATGTTGGTCATGAGGATGGCTCCGGCATGCTCTGGAATATCGGTGTGCATGGAATGCACGAAGCAGATGTCGTCTACCATTTCCGCAGTCTTGGGAAAGATATCGCTGACCCATTTTCCAGATTCCCCGTATTGCTTGAAATCGAAGGGCGAAGGCATGAGCCCGTTCTTGGTGTTGCGCAAAGTCTTGCGGTCAACCATCGAAGGACGCTCCCCGGCATGCTGGGCAAGCATGGGCTTGTAATCGAATGTATCGACCTGGGAAGGACCACCCGGTTGGAAGAGTTGAATGATACGCTTGGCCTTGGCCGGGAAATGTGGTTTTTTGGGAGCCATCGGATTTACCGAAGAACCGGCTGTTGCACCGGAAAGCCCCCCCTGCCCCAGCATGGAGGCAAGGCCGATGCTTCCCATTCCGGCCCCAAGCTTGGTCAAGGCATCCCGACGGGTGACTGGTTCGAGGAGAGATTTTCTATATTCCCGAAGATGCTGCTGATATTTCATTTTCGCCTTTATTGGATTTGCATAAATTCGTGTGAACTGAGGAGAACCTGGGCGTACTGGGCCCAAACCTTGCTGGGATCGGACGTACTCTCCACAAAGGTCAAGCCGGCCTCGGTCTCCCTTGGTTCGGGCAAGCGCGAGTATAGACGTTCGTAGAGCATGCGAATCCGCCTACCGGGATCTTTCTCCTGTTGAAGAGTCTGGGTGAGCGCCTGAGCCCGTTTTTGCATGAAGGAACTGTTCATCATGAAGAGATACTGCTGAGGAACCGTGGACACGGCCCGCTTGGCGCTGGTGGACTGGGGAGCTGGAAAGCCAAACAAACGAAGGAAGGCATCGGAATCAAACCGATCCCCACTCCGGCTGATTTTCGAGTAGAGGGTCCGGCGTGGAGAAGTGAGAATGTTGGTGATAGGAGAGCCTCCGATTGTGAAATCCAGTTCACCGGATGCCACAAGCAGGCTGTCACGCCAGTTTTCTGCATCCAGTTTACGCGGGTTCATTCGCCAGAGAAAACGGTTGTCACCGTCCTTGGCGAACTTGGCATCGTCGTGAACGCTGCTCATTTGCCAGGTAGCGGAGAGAAGAATCTTGCGGTGAAACTTCTTGAGGGACCAACCCTCCTCAACGAAGCTTGAGGCCAACCAATCGAGAAGCTTCGGGTGGGAAGGTTTCTCGCCAAGGATTCCGAAGTTGCTCGGCGTACCCACAATCGCCTGGCCGAAATGCCATTGCCAGACGCGGTTGACGATTACACGTGCGGTCAATGGGTTGCTTGAGTCGGTCACCGCGATGGCAAGTTCCTTCCGACCGCTCCCGTTCTTGTAGATTGGTGAATCATCACCCGCCAAAACTCGTAAAAATCTCCGAGGGACGACCTCCCCTTTCTTCGCCAGGTCTCCCCGCAGGGCAACGTGCATGTCCGTGCTCCCGCCTTCGTTTAGAACATGGGCCGTGGGTGGCTTGGGCGGCACCTCCTTGCGTGCCAGAGCAACGGCATCGCGCATCGCTTTGTGCTTTTCCTTGAATTTATCTCCGAGCTCGTCGGGGTTGCCGATCTTGCAAGGTCCGCCCCTCAAATGATTTAGAAAAGTCAGGTCTTCCTTGGAAGCCCTGGGACGGGGAAGTCTTTTACCTTGGGTCTTCATGTCCTCGCGCCACATCGAATCCCTCCCATCCAAATCATCGAGGATGGTCACGATACGTTCACGGAATACCTTGGCCGAATCGGTCAGTTCCGCCTCTATTGCTTTGGTTTTTTCATCCAAGGGGGACTTTTCGAACCATGTAGCGAGAAGTGGGAACTTTCCCTTGTTGCGTGCGTCCTTGAGCACACGTTCCCACTGGTTCAGGCTCTTGGGCTCAATCCCCTTTTCAGTAGCGTACTTGTTACGATCGGAAATGCCTCCATCTTTATTGCGCTGTTGATAGTAACGATAAAGGGCCAGTATATGATCACCGGACTGTCTCATCAACTTACGCATTCCGTCCTCCCGGACTTCCACCGACCAGGCGTTGAGCTCCTCCTGCTTTTCCTTAACACGGGCATTTCCTTCTTTGTGGGCATCAATTTCATCCTTCGTCCCGAGGGGATGATTCAGGTTGAGTCGCGAATTGTTGAAAATCCCGGCGAGCGAATAGTAGTCCTTTATGGAAATTGGGTCAAACTTATGATTGTGACAACGGGCACAAGCCGCAGTCAACCCGAGGAAGGCCCGGGAGAAGGTATCCACCCGGTCACTCAAGGTCTCGGCCTTGGCTGCGTTGGTCGCCTCGGCATCCCCGCCATCCCCCTTGTAAGTGGGCCCAATCGCGAAAAAACCGGTCGCCACCGGATCCTTGGATTCGTCCTCCAGGCAGTCACCCGCAATTTGTCGCCGGGCAAACTCGTTGAAGGGCATGTCCTCGTTGAAGGCCTTGACCACCCAGTCGCGGTATCTCCATGCCCCAGGCAAATCCTGCCCATCACCGAACCCCCCGAGTCCATCGCTGTAGCGAGCCACATCGAGCCAGTGTCTGGCCCAGCGCTCCCCGTAATGCTTGGAGTCCAAGAGCCGGTCGACAAGCTTGGTAAAGGCATCGGGCGAATCGTCATTCATGAAGGCCCGAATCTCATCGGGTTTCGGGACCAACCCGAGCAGATCCAAATAGGCCCGTCTAAGGAGGATTCTCTTTTCTGCCTGTGCGTTGGGTTTCAAACCTTTGGATTTGAGCTTGGCCAGGATGAAATGGTCAAGGTCCACCTTGGGCCATTCGCTTTTCCCTGTTGCAGGGGCGACCGGCTTGATCACTGGCTGAAAGGACCAATGCTCCCGCCTGAACTTATCCCAATCATATGGTTCCTCCGAACCCTCCTTGCCCACCACCAGTTCCCCTTCGAAACCCGGCCAAGGGGCACCCGATCTCACCCACTCCTCTAAAATTTTCACCTTCTCGGTGGAAAGGGGTTTCTTGGGAGGCATGGACATATCTTCGTTGCGGTAACGAACCGCCTCGATGATAAGGCTATTGTCCAAATCCCCAGGAATTAGGGACGGTCCGGAGTCCCCGCCCAGAAGCATTCCCTCAAGGGTGGTCATGTCCAGTCCCGCCTTGGGGTCCTTTTTGGGATCCCCGCCATGACAGCGGAAACAATTCTCAGACAGGAGTGGTCGAACCTTGGTCTCGAAAAAGACGGACTGTTCGGAGGTTGCCTTCGCCATGGTGACCTTTTTTTCTGCCTTGGCTCCGGCCCCAAGGACAAATATAGATCCAAACAGAAAAGTGATGTAACGAAATCTCATGGCCAGTTATGAAACAATGGAACAAATTGCCTGGATCAGTAAAAATTTTTATCAATGTTTTGAATTTCGAACCCAAATCTTGCGATAAAATTTAAAAAACTGTCAGTACAAAATGTCAAAATATAATAACAAGTTCATAGGTGCACTTTACATGCAATATTGCTGTACGGGGTTCCATTTGACAGGAAAGACTAACACCCTTCAAGAAACATAAAAAATCATGTCTGAACGGGACAGAAATTCATACGACCTGATTGTTGCCGGTGGAGGAGCAGCGGGATTCTTTGCGGCAATCACATGCGCAGAAAATTCCCCATGCAAACGCATC
Source organism: Opitutia bacterium (assembly GCA_018668635.1). GTDB lineage: Bacteria > Verrucomicrobiota > Verrucomicrobiia > Opitutales > JABJCN01 > JABJCN01. Next base: position 6,962 of record JABJCN010000073.1, on the reverse strand, counting down.
CTTATACTGGAAAAGGCAAACAAGGTTTTGGGGAAGGTCAGGATTTCCGGTGGAGGTCGCTGTAATGTAACCAATGCCTGCTCAGATCCTCGAGAGTTGATTGATTGCTACCCACGAGGATCGAAGCAACTTCTCGGTCCTTTTTACAGTTGGGGGACTACGGATACAATGGCATGGTTTGAGGAACGTGGCGTTCCACTGAAAACGGAGGCGGACGGACGTGTCTTTCCTCAATCCGATGATTCGCAGAGTATCATTGATTGCCTTAATCATGCAGTAGACAAGGCAGGCATAAGGGTTAAAAAATCAACAGAGATTGAAGGTGTCGCAAAAGATGGAAATAAAGGATTCAAAATTGCCGCCAGCGGCGGGAACATGATGCACGCCAATCATTTGATCCTGACCCTTGGTGGAATCAGAAACCGCATCGGATCAGATATTCCTTCTGGTTTTGGTCACCGCGTTGAACCCGCGGCGCCATCACTATTCACATTTAAAATCAAGGATCCACGTCTCAATGACCTGCAAGGATTGTCTGTCCAGGGAGCACGGGTAAGGACCGTCTCCGGTCTGGAAACCATGGGACCGGTACTGGTTACCCATTGGGGACTCAGCGGCCCTGCAATCCTTCGATTATCGGCATGGGGAGCACGTGAACTACAGCAACTGGATTATCACTTTGAAGTTTCAATAAACTGGTGCGGTAGTATCAGTGCCAAGGAAGTCATTGATAGGTTCAAGCAGTTGCGAACAGAATCACCGCGAAAAAGCATAGGTCAGGACCCTCAGTTTAATGTTCCCTCAAGACTTTGGAAGCGATTGGTTGAAGCCACGGGAATTGCGGATAATGACCAATGGCCCCGCCTGCCCCGACAAACAGCAGAACTTCTTGCCGACCAGTTGGTGGATTGCCGATTTCAGGTTAGAGGGAAGAGCATGAACAAGGATGAGTTTGTAACCTGTGGAGGCGTTCATCTCGATGAAGTCAATTTCAAGACAATGGAAAGCCGACTGGTTCCAGGCCTCCATTTTGCAGGTGAAATTCTGGATATTGATGGAATAACGGGAGGATTCAATTTTCAGGCGGCCTGGACAACCGCTCGAATTGCAGGCGAAGCCATCTCTAGATCAATCCTTGCCACATGAATTAATTAAGGGCTTGAATGAGAGATGTAGGTCAGAAACCTTTATCTATCCAATTACAAATATAAATGAGCAAAGAACTAAACTTCAAGCAGGAGCTGACAGCCGCATTTGGCCAGCCAATTTCCGAAAATCCCACGCAGGCAATGGTTGAAGCCGCCTACCAACACCATGGCCTAGACTGGCGTTACCTGACCATTGAGGTGGCGCAGGATGGACTGGAAGCCGCAGTCGCTGGTGCCCGTGCCATGGGATTCGCCGGGTTCAACTGCACGATTCCCCACAAGGTTAAGGTAATTGAATACCTGGACGGCCTTGGGGAATCCGCATCTCTCATGGGCGCGGTCAACTGCGTTGTACAGCGTGATGGAAAGCTCATTGGCGAAAACACGGACGGCAAAGGCTTTGTTGAATCATTGAAGGAACTTACGAACCCAGAGGGTAAGAGCGTCGTGATGTTCGGGGCCGGTGGTGCGGCAAGGGCAATTGGTGTTGAAGTAGCCCTTGCGGGTGCCTCCAGCATAACAGTTGTAAACCGATCGGTCGAACGTGGCGAGGAATTAACCCAGTTGCTCAACGACAGGGTGCCCGCCGAGGCAAACTTTGTTTCATGGGACAGCACCTTCAACATTCCCGAGGGCACAGACGTGGTGATCAATGCCACATCCATCGGGCTCTTTCCTGACGTGGATGCCCGCTTGAACTTCAACATCGATACTCTCACCGAAGCAATGGTAGTCGCCGATGTTATCCCCAACCCACCGCAAACAAACCTGGTAAAGGATGCGCGCGCTAAAGGCTGCAAGGTCATTGACGGACTGGGGATGCTTGTAAATCAAGGCGTAATCGGCATTCGCTACTGGACGGGGGTTGACCCCGACCCCAGGGTCATGCGGGCCGCACTCGAAGAAATCTTTGGATAAATCACTCATTAAAGAACATCCCAATCATGAAACTGATCCATAAATTATTAATTCCGTTCGTCCTCCTTTTTTCAGGCTGCTTCAATGTCTCCATGCAACTCGGCGATGCCTCCATTAGCATCCCCGGGAGCATTGGTTCCAAAAGCACCATCAGGAAATTCACAGATTCAACAACCGGTAATATATGCTCTGTGACCCGGACCCGTCTCAGTGGAGGCAAGCAGGATGGTGTTGAGCTACTGACAATCGACAACGGCCGAATCCAAATCACCGTTATCCCAACCCGGGGAATGAGTGTTTATGAGGTCAGGCAGGGTGACATCCGCCTTGGGTGGAACTCCCCCGTTGAGGAGATTGTTCATCCCCGACACATCAACCTGGAAAGCCGGGGCGGACTGGGCTGGCTCGAAGGCTTCAATGAATTGATGGTTCGATGCGGACTGGAATATGCAGGTCATCCCGGTACGGACACCTTTACCAACAACACCGGTGACGAGGCATCCATGGACCTCACTCTTCACGGAAAGATCGGCAACATTCCCGCCTCCACGGTCGAGGTGATCGTGGATAACAAGGCTCCACACCGAATCCGTATCCGGGGAGCCGTCTACGAAAAATTCTTTTATGGCCCGAAGTTGAAGCTTGTGACTGAAATCTCTACCGTGCCCGGTTCCAGCCTGTTTCGGATTGAGGATACCCTGACCAACCTCGGCGGGTCTCCCCAGGAATTCACCCTGATCTATCACACCAATTTTGGTTCCAGCATCCTTGAGGAGGGTGCCACCGTTAGTGCAGCAGCCAAAAAGATTGCCCCCATGAACGAGCACGCCGGCAAGGCCATCGACGGTTGGAACACCTATAAAGGCCCGACCCAGGATTTTATTGAGGAAGTCTACTGCATTGAACCAAAGACTGATAAAAACGGACGAACAATGGCCGTCCTGAAGAACAAGAAAGGCAATCTGGCGACATCCGTTGCATGGAATGCCAAGCAACTCCCCTACCTCACCGTCTGGAAGAATACCGCCTCCGAGGCCGATGGCTACGTGACCGGCATCGAACCCGGCACCGGCTATCCATACAACCGAAATGTTGAACGTTCCACAGGCCGCCTGCCAAAACTCAAGCCCGGGCAAACCCGAAGGTTTCGTCTCGACTTTGGAATCCACAAGGGCAAAGGCGCCGTTGACCGCATACTTGAGAGGGTCCAAACCATCCAAGGTAAACAGGTCGCCAAGGTGACAACTGACATTCCCAACGGGGGCTAGGTACAATGAAGTTCCTGCGCCTCTTCTGCGCTGTGCCTTTGCTGCTGGTTGCAACTGAGGCCAAGCCACCAAATATTCTACTTATACTGGCGGATGATCTTGGCTACTCCGACCTGGGTTGCTACGGAGGAGAAATCGATACACCCCACCTGGATGAATTGGCAGAGGGAGGATTGAGATTCACCCAGTTCTACAATACCGCCCGGTGCTGGCCAACAAGAGCCGCATTGATGACAGGCTATTACCCCCAACAGGTTCGTCGGGATTCCCTGCCCGGCATCAAGCGGGGAAATCGACCGGCATGGGCGAGACTGCTGCCGGAATTCCTGAAGCCGGCCGGATATCGATGCTACCATTCGGGCAAGTGGCACATTGATGGATTGCCACTAGAGAACGGCTTTGACCGGTCCTACTACGTCAACAATCATGGTTTCTTCCGGTTGAAGAATTTCTACCTCGATGACAAGAAGCAGCCTGGCTTCCAGCCTGGGAACGGCTGGTATGTGACCACTGCGATGGCAGACCATGCTATCAGCCAGCTAAAAGAGCATGCTGATAAACATAACAAGCAACCCTTTTTCCAATTTCTTGCCTTCACCGCCCCACACTTCCCTCTTCACGCCATCCAGGAGGATATCGACCGGTTTCGAGAACGCTACAAGGCCGGCTGGAACCAAATCCAGGACGAGCGTTGGCAACGCCAAAAGAAAATCGGCATCGCCAAGGGAAAACTTCCTGAACCTGAACAAAATGTTGGTCCACCCTATCACTTTGCAGACGCCTACAGGATTCTCGGTCCGGGTGAAGTGAACCGTCCCATCCCATGGAAGCAGTTGACTGACGTACAAAAGGATTTTCAGGCAACCAAGATGGCCATCCATGCCGCCATGATTTACCGGATGGACCTGGAAATAGGGCGAGTACTGAGCCAAATCCGAAAAATGAAGGCCTTTGAGGACACCCTGGTGCTGTTCCTTTCCGACAACGGGGCCAGTGCAGAAATCATGGTTCGCGGGGACGGGCACGATACCAAGGCCCCACCGGGTTCAGCCTACACCTACCTCTGCCTTGGTCCCGGTTGGTCAACAACCTGCAACACCCCTTTCCGTCGCCACAAGACATGGGTACATGAGGGTGGTTGTGCCACACCACTGGTGGTCCATTGGCCCAACGGTATTAATGCCAGGGGCGAACTATGTAAAACAGTTGGCCATGTAATTGATGTAGTACCAACCTTGATTGAAGTAGCCGGTGAAAAAGCACTTAAAAAATGGAAGAGACGCACCGCTCCGGAGTCTCCCGGCCAAAGTCTAGTTCAAGCCTTTGCTCAGGAAGGAAAAACCAGGGGAACACCCATATGGTTCTCCCACGATGGTCATAGAGCTATCCGCGATGGCGACTGGAAACTTGTCGCTGCCAAAAGCCAGACGTGGGAACTCTACAACTTGGCCGATGATCGAAATGAGGTGAAAAACCTTGCAGGGAAGCATCCGCAAAAAGTGCGTCAAATGGAGACCCTCTGGCTTGAACTTCAGGACAATTTCGGAAAAGTGGCCCGAACAAAGTAAGATTCACCAGCAGTCAACCCTTGCTTGTCTTACGAAACATCGATGGCGTTGTATTCATGACACGTTGAAAACTACGGCATAAATGGGCATGGTCGTGAAAGCCACAATGCTGAGCGATGGTTGCAATTGTTTCCCGTGTCTCAACAAGTAAACGTGAGGCAGCATTCACCCGGAGACGTAAAAGGTATTGCCGGGGAGATGATCCAAAGGCCCTCCGGAAACGCCTCTCAAATTGGCTCACAGACATGCCGGACATTTTTGCCAATTCCCGGGTGGTCATGGACTCCCCAAAGTTTTTTTGCATGTGATCAATCATCCGGGCAAATTGATCGACGGTTCCGGAACGACCGCTAAGCCTCTCAACCTGCCGCCCTATCCCAGCCAAACCCATAACCAGACCACGATGATCCCGTATGGGAATCTTGTCAGTAATGACCAATCTCTCTGTCCCGACTTGGTCGGGAGCAGTTTCTATTCGCTCGAGAATTGGTTCCCCGCTTTTCATGACGGCAATATCATGCGCCCGATATATATCAGCCTTTTCCTTTGGGAAAAAATCATAGTCTGTCTTGCCAATTGCCTCCTCCTCACGGGATATTCCGCAAATCTCACAACCTCGGCGGTTCAACCCCATGAATCGACTTTCACAATCCTTGAGGAAAAATGAAACTTCGGGCAATAGGTCAAGGAGGCGTAAAATCTGACCATCCGGGGCGAGCCTATTAAAAAAATCAGCCTTTATATTTGTATCTATCATGCTTTGAATTTACAAACTTTTGACGATCCCATGCAAGACGCATCGCCAAAGAACTGCTAGAGTATTCGAATTGAATTTTAAAAACGAAGGAGATGACAGTAAATTCTTTAAACATTATAAAACGTATGCGTTTGTTCATTGTGCCCTTGGGGATAATCCTTTTCGGCACGACTGAAACCGGAGCCGCAGAAGAAATTCAGTTCAACCGGGATGTGCGGCCCATTCTTTCAGCAAATTGTTTCTCGTGTCATGGCCCTGATAAAAAAGCACGAAAAGCCAAACTTCGTCTGGACACGAGAGATGGAGCCCTGTTCGACCTTGGAGGTTACAAGGCCCTCGAATCAGGCAAGGCTGATGACAGTGAACTGATCCTGAGAATTGAGAGTGATGACCCAGACGAGATCATGCCGCCGCCTGATAGTGGACATGAATTAACTGCAAAGGACAAAAAAACACTCAGGCAATGGATAAATAACGGCGGTGATTACGAGATTCACTGGTCTTTAAAAAAACCAATTAAGACTTCTTTACCAAACACGAAAAAGAAGGATTGGCCCCGGCACCCACTGGACCACTTCATCCTCAACAAACTTGAAGCAAAAGGGATGGACCCGAGCCAGGACCTGGACCGACATCGCTGGATTCGTCGCGTTTCCCTTGACCTGACCGGTCTCCCGCCAACCATCGAGGAAGCGGATGCCTTTGCCGTGGACAAGAGCAAGGAAGCGCATAAGAAAGTGGTGGACCGCCTGCTTGCATCGAATGGATACGGTGAACATTGGGCGCGTATGTGGCTCGACCTGGCCCGTTTTGCCGACACGAAAGGGTATGAGAAAGATCGCCACCGCGACGTTTGGCGTTACCGGGACTGGGTTATTAATGCTTTAAATCAGGATATGCCATTTGATCAGTTCACTATCGAACAGCTTGCAGGGGACTTGCTTCCTGAACCGACTTCCGATCAAATGCTGGCAACGGCTTTTCATCGAAACACAATGGAAAATGATGAAGGTGGCACCGACAACGAGGAGTTCCGCGTCGCAGCCGTAAAGGACCGGGTAGACACTACCATTCAAGTTTGGATGGGACTCACCATGGGTTGCGCCAAATGCCATTCCCACAAGTACGACCCCATAAGCATCGAGGATTATTATTCCTTCTATGCTGTTTTCAACCAAACCGAGGATGCCGATCGGGTAACCCCGGTTATGCCCTTCCCCACCGCTGAGCAAAGCGCCGAGTTAAAGGAGTTGGAGATTAAGGTTTCCAGCTTGAATCAACGCCTCGAGGTCAAACCCGATGA
>JABJCN010000080.1 GCA_018668635.1 Opitutia bacterium | reverse complement strand
GTGACGCTGGACTATGAGGGGCGTTTGATTGACGGCACTGTCTTTGATAGTTCCTACGACCGGGGAACACCGACCAGTTTGTACCTAAACCAGGTCATCGCAGGTTTTGCTGAAGGGGTACAACTCATTAAAACCGGTGGCACTATTGAGTTTCATATTCCCCATAATCTTGCCTACGGAGAAAGCAATGTTGGGTTGGTCATTCCTCCCTTTTCCACGATTATATTTACCGTTGAGCTGATTTCATTCCAGTGATAAAATTTATTCGTCTGGCAAGAATTCAAAAAAAACCTAGCTTTGTTATATCAAATTATGAAAAAATTAGTTGCGACTCTCCACCTTCTCATCAGCCCAATCCTAATTGGTCAAACCAAGGATTTGCTTATAGAGGCTGAATCCTTTTCGAATCACGGTGGATGGAAGCTCGACACTCAATTTATCCGTGAAATGGGCTCTCCTTATCTCTTGGCCCATGGACTAGGAACGCCCGTAGTCGATGCCACCACCACGATTGAGGTTAAGGAAAGTGGCAGTTATCAACTTTTTGCACGAACCAAAGACTGGGTCGCCCGCTGGAATGCCGAGGGTCAACCCGGCCGCTTTCAGATCATAGTCAACGGAAAAACTCTTGAAACGACTTTTGGAAGCAAAGGGGCCAAGTGGCATTGGCAGGACGGAGGGAAAATCACCCTCAAGAAAGGTAAGAATTCCATAAGCCTGCGTGACCTTACGGGATTTAACGGCCGGTGCGATGCAATCTACCTGACTTCCCGTGATGATACGCCCCCAAACGATTCCGCTATTTTACCCGGATGGCGCCGTCAGCTTCTCGGGATTACCGAAAAACCCCTGGAAAAGAAATATGATTTGGTCGTCATTGGCGGTGGCTATTCCGGAATGGGGGCGGCCATTTCCGCTTCCCGCATGGGATGTAAAGTGGCGCTCATTCAGGATCGTCCGGTTCTCGGAGGAAACGGATCGAGCGAAGTTCGTGTGTGGGCAAAGGGTAATATCCGTCGGGGTAAATACCCTCGCATTGGAGAAATTATCGAGGAAATTGCGGATAAGGCCAAAAAGTCTCCTGGTACCTATGAGGAATTCGAGGATGCCAAAAAAGAAAGGATCGTCCGGGCCGAAAAGAATATAGACCTTCAATTGTATCACCATGCATTCAAGGTGGAAAAGAAAGGTAACAAAATATCGGCAGTCCAAGCCTTTGATGTGCGAACTGGGCAAGTTACCCGTTTTTCGGGAACTCTTTTTGTGGAAGCCACCGGTCACGGAACGATCGGTTTTCTTGCGGGGGCGGATCATGAGATGACCCCCACGGGGCGGATGGGTATGAGCAACATGTGGGCATGGGGGAACGACAAAAAGGAAGTATCCTATCCCCGGACTCCATGGGCTCTGGACCTAAACATGGCAGACTTTCCGTATCCCCGCGACTTCCACGGGCAATGGTTTTGGGAAAGCGGATATGACAAGGATCCCCTTGGCGATGCTGAGGGAATTCGGGACTGGAACCTGCGGGCTGTATTTGGAGCTTTCAATGCAATGAAGAACCGGGATGGAGCGGATAAGCACAAGAACTCCAAACTTACCTGGGTTGCCTATGTCGGTGGTCCGCGCGAGTCCCGCCGCCTTCTCGGGGACGTTGTTCTGAATGAACAGGACATCGTTTCCAAAAGAGATTTTCCAGACGGATGCGTCCCCAGTACCTGGAGTATTGATCTGCACTATCCCAAGAAACAATACGCCCAAAAGTTTCCCGATAATCCTTTCATTTCCTATGCCGTACACGGCAAGGGAGTAGATCGAAGTTATGGCTATCCCGTTCCTTACCGCTGTTTCTATTCTCGAAACATCGAGAACTTGTTCATGGCCGGTCGTTGCGTAAGCGTGACCCACGAGGCGCTTGGCACGGTGCGGGTGATGAAGACCTGTGGGATGATGGGGGAGGTCGTGGGTCGGGCCGCCTCAATCGGTGTGCGACACGATTGTACTCCCCGGGAAGTCTATGCTTCGCATCTGCCAGAGTTGATCGAACTCCTGAAGCTTCCGGGCAAGGCCCGTCGTTCGACCGTCAATGACCCAATTAACATCCCATCAGACGCGCTTCCTCTTGCAGGTTCGCACGGTGCTCAGTCCGGGTTGCTTCCTTCCAGGTTTCCCGGAATCGTACTGGATGACAAGAAGGCCAAGCTAGAGGGTAAATGGGGTCGGGGGCAGGGCCTTAAGCCTTATTTCGGTTATGGATATCTTTATGGCAGCGATCCCAAGGGATCCGCCACTTTTTCATTTAAGGTCCCTAAAACCGGTAAATTTGATGTCCGTATCACCTACCAACCCCATGAAAACCGTGGGCGTTCCGTACCGGTGCAGGTGAAGGCGGGCAAGGATGCAAGGGAACTCACCATCGATATGACAAGGAAGCCTCCCAACGAGCATGGCTTCTACTCCCTTGGCACCCTTGACTTGAAGGAAGGTGAGGAAGTCACCATCCGCTTGAGTGCCAATGGCGCCAAGGGGAACGTTCATGTGGATGCGGCCCAACTCCTCCCTGTGGATTGAGATCGCTCGATTTGATGGGTTTGGAGCGGCAAAAGCGGACTGCGCGTCATCTATGCCGATTTCTGGCGTTGGCATTGATTGTTTGGATGGTGAACCGTTCTCATCAGGACTTTCTTAATCGACTCCATGAGCGTGGCCAACCAATTGATCTTGCTGATGCCAGGGAAATTATGGCTGATACCTATTCTCTGGAGCCCGATACGGATGACCCCACTGTCCTTCTTGCATTTGATGTGGATGGCAATGAACTTGGCAGATTGACCCAGACTTCCCCCTCGGGCGACTCAGCAATTGGTTTTTCCGGGTCAACCAATCTACTGGTCGCCTGGGATGTTGATCAACGGGTCGCCTCGGTGACAATCCGCTCCAGTGGAGATACCATTGATCATGTCGATGCAATCCGTGAAAGCCCCGCTTTTTTCAATCAATTCACAGGTCAGTCGATGGAAGACCTTTCTAAGGGGTATAAGGTTGAGGCCGTATCAGGTGCCACACTCACAAGTCTTGCCATCACAGACTCACTTGCATTGCGTTTTGGTGGCCAGGCCCAGGCCAGCCGTTTTCCTCAACCCATTCAATTGGGGGAGGTCACTTCATATTTTCCTGAAGCGGCAGAACTTCTGCCTTCGAATACCCACCCATCTCTCTTGGCAGTCCTTGATGCGAAGGGGCAAACACTCGGCCAGGTTGGGCGCACTTCTCCCTACGCAGATCAGGTAATCGGTTATCAGGGGCCGGTCGACACTCTTCTTGCCATCGATCAGAATGGAAGGCTTGTGGGGATGAATGCCCGCTCAAGCTATGAAAATAAACCATACTCTGAATATCCAAATGACGACGCCTATTTTAGTTCCATTTTCAAGGGGCGAACGATTCCCCAACTGGCGATAATGGATCTGGTTAAGGAAGAGGTTGAGGGTGTTTCTGGAGCGACAATGACAAGCATGGCCATGGCAGAAGGAATCGTAAAGACAGCAGGTGCCTTGGAACAGGAAAACCTCAATGCCGGTAAAACCAAGCCTTTGGTGAATTGGAGCGCCATGGACAGCGGGTCCCTTGTGGTCCTCTTGTTTGCAGGCTTCGTTGCTTTTACTCGTCCAGGCAGACACAAAGGTTTTCGCCTTTTGCACCAAGTACTCCTTATTGGCTATCTAGGCCTTATCAATGGACATGTCCTTTCCCAGGCATTGTTTTTCGGGTGGGCCCAAAGTGGCGTTCCATGGGAACGGGCCCCCATCCTTGCCCTGCTGACCTTGGCAGCTCTACTTGTGCCCATGGCCACCGGAAAGCCTTTTTATTGCCACCAGCTTTGTCCACATGGGGCTGCCCAGCAATGGATAAGGAAGTTGCGCACTAAACCGGTTCATATTTCCGTCAAGATCAACCGGATACTTGAGTGGATCCCTTTTCTACTGCTGGCTTTTATTGTCCTAATGGCATTCAGGACCTCGGCCCATACCGTGGCAATCCTTGAGCCATTTGATGCCTACGTCTGGCAGGTTGCAGGAGGGGTCACCATCGCCATTGCGATCCTTGGATTGGTTGCCTCTGCTTACGTGCCCATGGCCTACTGTAGATACGGATGCCCGACCGGAGCAATGTTGAAGTTGTTTGAATTTCGAAGCAATGATCGTGGTTGGAACAGGAGGGACTACCTCAGTTTTGCATTTCTTGCCTTTGCCTTGGTGCTCTATTTCTCAAGCTGAAATAAAAGATAATGCGCCTCACCGTTCCCTGTCTTTTACTTTTAATCCTTGGATGTGGACCGGAATCAGTTTCCCGTAACGCTAACATGCTTTCCCTTGACGGAAAAGCCCTCGGTTCCACCTGGTCTGTCAAGGTCTGGTCCGAACAAAGGCTCGATCGGGAGGAACTGGGAAAGTCGATCGTCACCGAGATAGAGCGGGCCGAAAAAATCTTTTCCCATTGGCGTCCGGACTCGGAACTCTATCAATTCAATCAAGCCCTTACCACCTCACCTGTCTCGATTCATCCCCAACTTCATGCACTCATGAAACACGCCTGGTGGATGTATCAGCAAACCAAGGGGGCCTTTGATCCCACCATCGCCCCACTTGTCAATCTATGGGGTTTTGGCCCGGTTTCAGTCAACCGGTTTGCGATTCCAACTGAGGAAGAGATCAAGCAAGCGCTTCGGCAGACTGGCTTGGGAAAGCTGGAAATTCTGCCTGATAAACAAGTCCGAAAGAAACGCCCCGACCTGCAAATCGATCTATCCGGTTCAGCCAAGGGAGAAATCATCGATCAGGTCTGCCAACTGCTTGATCGCAGGGGATTGTTAAATTATCTGGTGGAGATCGGTGGGGAGATCAGGGCTAGAGGAGGAGTAATGGGCGATCCTGGTTGGATTGTCGCTCTGGAGGATGGTTTCGTGGGTGAGGATAGAAAAATGACCAAAATTGCCTTGATTGACTATGCAGTTGCCACCTCCGGAACCTACCGGCAAACGAAGCCAAATCCATACTCAACCAAATCTGCCTCACACTTGATCAACCCAAGGACCGGTCGTCCGGTCGAGCACAATCTTGTGGCGGTGAACGTTTTAGCCCCCACCGCCCGTGATGCCGATGCGCTCGCCACCGCACTGATGATTCTCGGGCCAAAGGAAGGCATGCATCTCGCAAGGGAAATGAATCTGCCAGCCCGCTTTTGTATTAAGGATGGAAAGTTCAATCGATATGAACATACTCCCCACTTCGATTCTATGTATCCGAGAAATTAGGTTGAAGATAAACCAAGGTAAAACCAAAATATGAAAACCAATCGAACAATGCTGGTGCTGACTTTCCTGTTCACCCTTCCATGTATTGGAGCGGAGGATAAAAAGGAAGAGTTTACAGTCCATCTT
>JABJCN010000130.1 GCA_018668635.1 Opitutia bacterium | reverse complement strand
TGGTTCCAATCTGTTTTCAGGCAATAATTGAAACCCAACATACCCATATCGAGTTAGAAGGTCTTGTGCCGCACCATCTTTTTCCATTTCAATTAAGATGAAGTCCGTAGTTTGCTTTTTTAGGTTATTAGAAAATCCTTCTAAAAGTTCATCTTCTCCCCGTTCCACATCGATCTTCATTAGACGGCAAAATTCGATCTGTTCGTTTTCAAAGAAATCATCTAGAGTTACTGTCTTTACTTGGACAAACTGGCTTTTGTCTTGATAGATACCATGCTGGATAAGTGAAGCTGTACCTGTATTCTCGGGGTTCTGGGATGGATAGAATTTCAATGTGTGACCGGTTTCCTTCCATAATGCGCTACTGGAGACCTTCACTTGACCTTCCCACTGGTTTTCAGCGACTGTTTTATTGAGGAGTAAACGATTATTGGGCTCTGGCTCAAATGCAAAAACTTTTCCCTGGGGTCCAAGGATAGAGGCTGCTTTAGAACTAAACTGACCAATATTTGCTCCTGCATCTATAAATATATCTCCTTGTTGCAGGATTTTTTGTATTATAGGAAATGCTCCAGATTCTCGGAAAAAATAAGACCGCACTCCCCATGGTTCCTTTAGATGAATATATAGGGTGTAGTCCTTGAACTGGGCTTTTCGCACTGGTTTGCCTTCAAGTTGTGCCGCATATGCATAGGCCAAACTGCCAAGTTTAAAAAACTGGCACAGGGTTGGGTATACACACAGCGAACACAGTATTTTTTCCAGACCTTTTGGTCGCAGTGTTGCTGCAAGAACTTTGGTGAACAGCCTGGCAGTCTTTCTTTGTATGATCCCTTTCAATATAATTTTTGTTTTGTTTTAGATGACCACATCTTTATTGTAAGTTTTTAATTTTTTGTAAAGAAGTGTTCCGTGTCGGTTACCGACAGGCATCATTGAAGATCATTATCGTGTCGCCAGTGCCTATACATATCCTGACTCCGGAATATCCACCAAAATCCGGGGGCGTTGCTGACCATACGAAAATTCTTGCTGCGGGTCTCCGAAAACAGGGCTTTCAAGTGCTGGTTTGGTGTCCATCAAATATGGGGACCAAAGAGGAGATAGACGCTGGAGAAGTTCGACCTAACCTTGGTCGCATGAGAATCCAGGACTTGGTCCCTGTTGGTAAGAGAATTCTATCGCAAGGAGGAAAAGTGTTGCTGCAATGGGTGCCCCATGGATATGGGATGCGCAGTATAAATCTTCCATTCTGTTTTTGGATTTGGTTTCTGGCCAAGCGAGGTATTTGTGTTAACCTAATGGCTCATGAGGTTTTCCTTCCCATGGAGGGGACATTGAAGCAGAAGGCAGCTGGGATTGTTCAGCGGTTAATGATTCGATTGCTTCTTTGCGGTAGCCATTGTGCATGTGCTTCAACAATCCGCTACTGTAAATTCTTGCAGGAGTGGTCGCCTACACCTGCTCCACGTATTCAGCACATGCCGATATACAGCAATATTTCTGTAGTGAAAGGAGCGGATCTAGTGCTGTCTTTACGGAAGAAGATTTTGGGGGCGAAAACGAACGGCTTCCCAAGATTTATCATTGGCCATTTCAGTACTTTTAATGGAATGATCACGCCATTGTTAAAGGCCTGTTTACGTCAGATTTATACTGTCGAGCCCGAGATTTGTTTTCTTTTGATGGGGAAGGGTTCCGTTGATTTTGAAAGAGATATAAGAATTGAAATACCGGAGATTGCCAAGAGCTGTGTTGCAACGGGTCTTTTGACCTCAGAGGAAGTCTCCTTGCACCTTCAATGCTGCGACATTATGCTTCAACCCTACTCTGGTGGCGTAGACACAAGGAATGGAAGTGCACTTGCAAGTATTTCGCACGGGAAGCCCTTGGCTACATTTTATGGATTACGAACTGAAACGTTATGGAGAGAGAAGGGGGTCTCCATATATTCTGAGTGTGAAGATGTGAACGCCCTTTGTTGTCAAATTCTCCTCCTTCTTGACGACAGGGAAAGGCTTGCACGTATGGGAGAGGCTGCCCGTCAGTTATACCTAGAGGAATTTGCTGTGGATATCTCTATCCGGCATTTTACTGAGTTACTTTCAGAATGAGGATAGCCATTGCCAATGGACCGGGATGGCTTTCTGGAGGTGTGGAAATTTACCTTCGTGGATTGATTTCCGAATTATTAAAAAGAGGTCATGAGGTAGCGGTTGGTTTCGAGGTGGAAATTTCTTTGAGGGAGGTGTATTGGCCCGATGGGATTCTTGCCTTCAATCTATCATATGCCGGACCGAACGGATTGGATGGTTATTTAGCATGGGGCGCAGATATCCACTATGCGCATAGCCTGAAGATGCCGTCAAGCTGGTCGAGTCTTCTGGCAGATTCAGCTCCCTGCGTGTATTTTGCACACAACTATCTATCAACATGCGTTAGTGGACGAAAATGCCATCTGTCTCCAAGGGTCGAACCTTGCAGAAAGTCATTTGGATGGCCCTGTTTGATGCACTATTTTCCGAGAAAGTGCGGAGGTCGAAATCCATTGACCATGATCAGAGACTTTCGTCTCAAATATTCTCTGTTGCAACGGATAAGGGAGTGTCCATTGGTCCTGACACATAGTCGACAAATGCAGGCAGAGTTGGAGCACCATATGGACAAGGAAAAAATCAAGACGATTCCTTTCTGTTTGCCAGAGTTGTCCCCCCTGGTCCGGGGTACAGTTGACAATAAGGAGAATGGGCAGGACACGATCCTATTTCTTGGAAGGATGGAACCTGAGAAGGGCGCTGAGATTCTACTTAAGTCGGTAGAACTTCTTTATTCCAAGCGACCTTGTAAATATACTGTTATCATTGCTGGTGATGGTAGGCAAAAGCATTCAATGGAGAGACTTGGGGAGGAGATTGTTCATCGTTGTCCCGGTGTCTTAATTGAGTTCCCTGGCTGGTTGAACGAAAAAGAAAAATCCTTAATATTTGCGCGTTCTAGTGTTTTTGCAATGCCCAATCTCTGGCCTGAGCCATTAGGTATGGCACCATTGGAAGCGTTGTGCCATGGTTTACCAGTTGTAGGATTTGATGGTGGTTATGCTGAATTCGTTATCGATGGTGTCACAGGTCGTATTGTTACAGGGGAACGCTCTGTCCATGGTTTTGCACAAGCACTTGAGGATTGTCTTGTTGATTTTGAAATTTATCAGCAGGCACAATTTCATGCTATGGATTTAAGAAAGAAACTTTCTGTTGTTGCCCATGCTGATTCATTGATTAGTTTGCTTGAGGGCATGAGGCTTCCTTGATTCAAAGATTTAAAATAAACATTTGTGAATCAGTGTAATTCTGGCAATTTATTATAAAATTAATGTACCCGCCGCCGATATTTTTTACACATATCCCGAAGACAGCTGGCACCTCTTTTATGGATTCTCTTGTGCGCCCCAATGTGCCTGATGAAGCAATCCTTCACTACACCGATAAACGGCAGTGGAGTATGAATCTCACATCCCATCACTTCGTTACTGGCCATTTCAAGCATGGCCTTCATCACATGTTTCGTATGCCTCCGAGATATATTACTTTTTTTAGGGAGCCGTTGGATCGTGCTGTTTCATATTATTTTTTCATCAAGGATTGTGATCGTACCCTTTACCTGCATCCATTGAGGGAGTTTGCGGATTCTGTGGACTTGCCAACTTTCTTCCAAAATCCTCGGATGCAGAATATGCAGACCCATTTTACGGCAGGATATTTTGCATCTGAAATGCACTTGCGTTTCCCGGGGCTATATTCGGGGTCTCGTTTACTTGCTGCTGCGAAGCGCAACTTGACGCGTCACTATCTGGCATTTGGTCTGCAGGAACGATTTGAGGAATCTATTGTCCTCCTCCAGAAATGCCTTGGGTGGGAAAAGCGAGAAAAAGTTGAACCCCAGAAAAAGACCAATGTCCGTCCTCTTCTTGCTGATGTTTCAGCGGATGACTTGGCTTCATTGACTTTGTCCAACTCGCTGGATATTGAACTTTACCATCATGTTGTGCAGCTTTTTCCGACCTGATTTTGAGATATTGAGGTGTTGTTTTTTCTATCTTTCTAAACCGAGCTTCTTTCAATGAGTGCTTACCGTGACCCTCATTATTTGGGAATGCAAATGGAGGATTCACCCCATTTGTTGGCTGGTCATAGGCCTTTGTTCCTACTTGGCTCTCAGCTATCTGGCACTGCATTTCTTTCCAGCGTTTTGGCAGGAACTGAAGGATGGAAGGAGAAGTCTGCCAAAAATGGGGAGCGTGAAGGTGAGAGAGTTTTCCAATATACAGGCAAAGAGCAGGATGAAACTTTCCGCAAAGAAATGAGACGAATTTATGGAAGTTCAGTGGGATTTCATAGGTGTTTACTCAAGGATGGTGGAATCTCGGAGTTTGAGATTGAATATTTTGCAGGTTGGGTGCTTCAAAAGTTGGATTATTTGTAACTCGGTCATGCTTATGTCTAAAAATGAACAGGCATCTAATGCCACACGTGGACCACGTATCGCCTTGGTCGCTGATTTCAAGGAGGAGAGGTGGCCGAGTATGGATAGAGTTGCGGAGTCTCTCCATAAGGCCTTGATCGCATTACCTAAAGAGTTTGATATTCAACTCTTACGACCAAGAATGCTGAGGCTCTTTTCTCGAATACCCGGTTTCCAAAGCCATCACCTTCCATTCAATACCGATCGTTTGATTAATCGTTTTTTGACCTACTCCATATGGATTTTAGGGAAACGTGGAAAATTTGATTTATTTCATATTGTTGACCATAGTTACAGTCAACTTGTACACGTACTTGATCGTCGGAGAGTACTCGTGACCTGCCACGATCTTGATACATTCAGATGTCTTTTGAACCAAGAAGAAGTTCCTGCTGGATTTTTCTTTCGTGGCATGACCTCCCATATTCTTTCAGGGTTCAGAAAATCTCATCGTGTCACTTGTGACAGTCAATCGACAATGGATGAAATCCTACGTCATGCTCTATTGCCGGATAACAAGCTTTCTCTTTGCCGCATGGGAGTTTCGACGGAATTCTTTCGGGCAGTGCCTTTGGATTTAGTGCCTGGAAAGCCGCGTTTGTTGCATGTTGGTAGCACGATTGAAAGGAAGAGGATTGATGTTCTCTTAAAGGTGTATTCTGAGGTCAGAAAGAGGATTCCGGGTTGTGAATTGATTCGGATTGGCGGCCCCCTTTCTTGTGAGCAGCAGGCCCTTGCCCGAAATTTGGGCATTCTGGATGCAATCACGACCTTGGAGAACATTTCGGAAACAGAATTGGTGGAGTCTTATGCTGCCGCAACCCTTCTATTGCAACCTTCTGATGCTGAGGGGTTTGGCTTGCCTGTGGTGGAAGCCATGGCTTCTGGGACTCCTGTCTTGGCTAGTGACCTGCCCGTCCTTCGTGAAATTGGTGGAGATGCTGCTGAGTACGCTGCAGTGGCTGAATTGGATGAATGGGTCGAGAGGATTTGCTATCTTTCGAATGAAGCCCATTGTCTGCCTGATCAATGGCAACTTCGCAAAGAGCGATGCCGAGTGCAGGCTGGCAAATTTTCTTGGGATCAAACAGCTATGAAGATTGCAGGGATTTATCGGGAAATGTTAAATAGCCTCTAAACTTTGGTTAGGACTTTGAATGACAGTTTTCAGTAAACAACAAAAAATTTTGCATCTCGGAAAGTTCTATCCGCCCAGTCGAGGTGGAATCGAGAGTTTGATGGAACAGACACTACTCGGTCTCAGCGAACAAGGTGTGGACGTTGCTGGACTTGTCTTTAACGAGTCGCATCCTGATACTGTTAATGAAATTCAGGATGGAATTCGCCTCATTCGTTTAGGAACAAATTTTGATATTGCGGGTTCCCCGGTTCACTGGGGATTGGTTGGGCATCTTCGTCGTTCTTGTGCAGATATCGTACATCTTCACTGGCCTAATCCATTTGCACTATTGGCTTTCTTGGCATCAGGCTCCAGATCAAAACTGGTTTTTGCTCATCATAGTGACATTATTAGGCAACGTGCCTTGGGACTACTTTTTACGCCCTTTCTGTTGGCAGGGCTTAGACGGGCGTCCTCTATTATCGTAACGTCAGGTGCAATGATCGAAGCTTCAAGATTTCTTAAGCCTTTCCGTCATAAATGCGTCCAAATTCCTTATGGAATAAATATTCCTATTCCGACAGCGAAACAGGAGGTTCTTTCTGCAGCTATCCAACGTCAATATCCTGGCCCGATCGTCCTTGCAGTGGGGAGACTGGTCTATTACAAGGGGTTTCACTACCTTTTAGAGGCGATGCGTCAACTTGATGCCACCCTGCTTATAGTTGGCGATGGACCATTGCGAAGACAACTTGAGGAGAGGTCTTCTGAGGATGATATCAGAGGCAAGGTGCACCTGCTTGGGAAGGTCAGTGATACAAGACCATACTATATGGCGGCAGATGTGTTTGCGCTACCTTCGGTTGCCCGAAGCGAGGGATTTGGAATTGTTCAATTGGAAGCCATGGCGGCAGGTTTGCCTGTGGTGAATACGTGGTTGCCTTCAACTGTACCCCATGTTTCACTGCATGGCAGAACTGGACTTACCGTTCCGCCCAAGAATGCATTGGCACTTGCAAAAGCGTTGAACACATTACTGGAGGATCATGAGCTTTTGCGTCGACTCGGAGAAGCCGGAATAGATCGGTTTGAGAAGGAATTCCATGCTTCTGTAATGATTTCACGAACATTGAATCATTATAGGTCGATATGACTGTTTTTTGTGTTTGAGAGTTTTGTAAAGGATTACTGGATGGTTGGTCCTGAGGGGGGCACCATGTATTGGTGGTTTAATCTGACGAGCCTACTCATGAACGATACTTCAATGCCAGTAGCGAGGAATCTGCACTGCAAATGTTTGAGGAGATGAACCAGCGACTAAAACTGTTGAAGCCACAATTGTTACCGTCTAGGTGGATTGATCCATGGATTTGGGTAATCCGGCATCTCTTCGCATACTAGCAAAGGGGAACAGGATAGACCTTATTAAATTTGACACCCAAGCACAACTCTACTTTAAACTTCTAAATCTAATATTCTATGATTGGTTGGTTCGGTGAAGATTAGTCTACTTTTCGTTTGGGATTTTTGGTAAAGGAGTATTTTACTTCTATCGTACAATTTTCATTCTTTTCGGCTATTCCCTTAATTTATTACCCAATCTTGTTTTAATTCCTATTCCTGATCTGCCTCCGAACCAAATGAGACAAGCCAATGCCTGACATTATTCGATTTCTGCATCCCCGGAAATCGTTTAAAGCTGCAATTCTTCGGATTGCGACTTTAGATATTTTCCCCTACGAATACACTCATGCCACTACCGGATTCGAGCAACGTCTGGTTTCTTTTTCCAGCACTCTTCTGTGCGGATTTAAGCGGAATGTCACGCTTCTAAGAGGATAATGCCAAAACAAAAGCATATTTTGACCTCAATCTTTAGGCAGTCGGTAATTTTATTGGTATTTCTACAGATTGTCGGACAGATGTATGCACTTTTTTCGTTGATTGACGGTCGAGTAGATGTCACTACCAAAATCAAGGAACAATACGATAGTAACATCGGATCCTCGCCGACTGACCCTATTAGCGACAGGATTCTGACAATACGTCCTGGTGCAAAATATCTCCGCGATGCGGGGCGAATGGTTTTAAATGTTGATGTTGGCATGGAAGTTGGCCGTTTTGATGAAGACCAGCGTCTCAACTATGAGAATCCCCAAGGCACCGTTGGCCTTAGTTATCCCAATCAGGGTGAATCCAAATGGCAAATTTCTCTCAATAGCAATTATACCGAGGCAAGTTCTCCTAATCCCATTATAGGGGAACGCATCAGCTCGGAAACATTTACAACACTTGGAAATCTGCGTTACAGCATTCTACCAATTTATGGAATCGGTATCAATTTTGTAAGGTCCACGATTCAATCTAATATCAGTCCTTCAGGCTCACGCCTAAGCGATCTGGATCAGGATACAATGGGGGCACTATTTTTTTATAAATATTCTGATATGCTTGAATTCACTCTCAATTACAGATTCCGGGATAATCAAATTATAGGAAACCCTGTTGATGTATTTAGCTTAGGAGATGCGGCAAAGATGAGTGGACAAGATGAAACGTTCAGTGTCGGTGCATCGGGGCAACTTACCAGCCTTTTAACTGGCGGAATCGATTTCGGGGGGCAACGACGACGTCTTAACGGTAGTGATGAAGACCTATATGGACTCTTTACCAGCACTAATCTTACCTGGCAAATACGGCCCGATATCACAAGTCTTGCTCTCTCTGTTTCGGCAGATACCACTCCTACTCCTACTAATGATTCAATAAAAAGTCTCACTAGTAGTTTGAACCTTAATCATACATTTTCTCCATTTTTTTCAGGCACTGCCGGCATTTCATACGGAGATACAGACTTCACAAATACTCCATCTTCTGGCCCCGATAGTGTTGCTCGACAAGATACCACCTGCGGGGCAAGTCTTGGATTTACATATAATTTTAATGAGTATTTTACCTCCGAATTTCTCGGTGCCCATACATGGACAAATACAAATTCAGGGAGTGGGTACAAACGAACACTTATCGAGTTGGGAGTGAACTTGAAACTCTAGAACTTTATTTTGCGTTGTTTCCGGCGTAGTACTTTTGGTGATTTTTGTAGGTATAATAGTTGTAGTACCCGTAGTGCCCATAGTAGTAAGAAGCCTTTTTAGGCGGCAGGTCATTGACCACAACTCCGAGCAAATTACTCTTTGTTCCACGAAGTTTGTGAAGTAAATTCCGAACTGCAGTTCGCTTGGGTTTACCATGACGCACCAGGTAGATAATCTCATCCGACATTTCTGCCAGTAGCAGGGCGTCTGGAAAAACGCCTAATGGGGGGGTATCCAGTATTATAAGTGAGTATTCTTCATGAAGAGCTTCAAGCAGGGCTTTAAATTCATTGCTTACAATGATCTCTGTTGCATCTCTTGAGTGACCTCCTGAGCACATTAGGTGTACGTTTGGTTCCATTTCATGAATCCCAAGTGCAGGATCTTTTGTTAGGGGACCAGGGAAGGGGTCTATGTTTTGTAGGTAGTGGATTAATCCTCTCTTGTTACTTAGACTGAAACTACGATGCAGAGTCGGTCGGCGTAGATCTAGATCGACAAGAAGAGTCTTGTGCCCATGACGACCAAAAACACTAGCCATATTACTTGCTAGCATCGATTTTCCTTCCTCTGGAATCGTACTGGTGATCAGTACTGTCTTCGGGAAATCAATCTTGGAATGCATCCCAACTTGGCTATATAAATCTCGAAAACTTTCTACCGCTGCATGGTCCAAGCTTTTTCGGGCGATATTCATCCGGTCCGACCTTGGGATTTTACTAAGAATACCAACTTGGGCTAGTAGTTCTACCTTCAGGAACTGTGTTATATCCCAGCTATTCTTAACCTTATTATCCATTGCATCCAGAGTTACAGGAACCCCTGCCAGCAGGATCAAGGCCATCACAACACTAAGTATGGCAACCTTTTTGATAGCTGGTTCGATAGCCCGGTTTGAAGGATATGCCTTGTCAGCAATTTTTACGTTCAAGTTTTCAATTCGGCTTGTTATCTCGATATCTCTGCGTCGCTCCTTGATCGTCTTTAGGCTTTCTTGATGGGATTCAATTTCGAACTGTAATCGATCTGCCTTTACAAAAAGCACATTAAGTTTTTTTGCTTCTTCATCCAGGCGTGAAAGCTTCTTATTTATCTTATCTTCATTTGCCATGACCTCATTCAGTTCATTTGTGAGCTTCTGGCTTAGCGAATTTATATTTGAGAGGATATAATTATCAATTAAATCAATTGATTTTGAGTTCTCAACTACCAGTGGGTGTTTGGCCAAGTATCTTTGATCAAGCACCCTTTTTTTCTTTAATAATGTATCTTTTTCTTCTTTTAGCTTTCCCAAGGCACCAAAACTTTGAACATCTGGGTTTTCAAAGGGGTCTTTGCCTTGTTTTAATTGTTCATTCAGTAGCTTTATTTTTGTTTCAAGGATAAATCGTTGGTGTTCTGTTGCCGTTAGGACTGTACTCACTTCTTTACGCTTTGCTTGTATGAACTCCTGTTGCTCCTTGAATGAGATCAGGTTTTCCTCTTCGCGCCAACTCCTGAGCTCTTCCCATTTTTCATCCATAATCCCTTCGGTGTTGATTGCCTCTTCCTTTAGGAAATCAATGGCTTTGTTATTGCTGTTTTGAGCCCGTTCAAGTAAGTAGCTTTGGTATTTTTCAACATAACGGTTGGGGACAAGTGCCGCTACATTTGGATCTTGATGGCGCATCTGGATTGCAAATTGATACTTTCGTTCATATCGTTTGATTTCTAAGCCCAACGCTATTGCTCTAGCAGCATTTCGCTCGGTTGCCTCACCTTGTTGTATCCCCCATTCCTCCAAATAAGGGGCTACCATTGCATCCCGTTCTTTTTGGGTGAAACTTGCAAATACAACATTATTGAATACACTACTTTTTAATTGGCTCTCGTGAACCTGCATCACCGCCTCGTCCAGTGTATTTAGGTTCATCACCTCCTTGATGTTTACTACCTGATCTGCAGCGGGTTCAACAATCAGAACGGCTGATGATGCATACACCTTGGGTTGTTGGATGTTATAATAGAAAAATACAAATGTGACAGAAAGGGATATTGTGAGAGCTATCAACCATCTCTCCCTAATAATAATTAAGTAGTCTGTCCAATTCTTAAGCTTGACTTCACCAATTCCTGAGGGGCTTGGGTTTTTGGCTGAATTACTACTCATGCTACTTTTGGACTTACAAGAAACGCTGTGCCACGAAAACAATATCCCCAGGCTTTACTTCAAATATTTCGAGTTTTTGATCCCCTTTTTTATCCCGCTCCTTCTCTTGAAGGACGACCTCCAGATTGACTCTCATTGTTTGAAAAGTACCATCATTCATCCGCCTGCTAACCTCGACTGTTTTTTTATTTGCCAGTTTTGTAAATCCGCTACACATCGCTATGAGCTCTACAATATTGAGAGTGTTAACATCACTTTTAAATGTGATTGTCCCGGGATTGTTGACCTCTCCCAATACAAAGACTTCCTTGCGAGACTGGACCTTTATCGTGACTAGTGGATCACGTAGGTACTCCTTACCTATAAATTCTTTTTCAATCAGTGTCTCCGCTTCTCGTACTGTGAGACCTCCAACTTTCATTTTCCCGATCAGGGGAACTTTTATTTCATTATTCCCATCGATTGGTTGAGTCGTACTTAGGTTTTCCTCATCAAATACTGTGACGGTTAGGACATCCTTGCCTGCAAGAACATAAGAGTTATCAATACTTACTGGTGCCTTTTCATCTATTATGTCCCCAGATTCCTGTGCCTCAAATATTATAGGGGAAAGAAAGGCAAATGTTCCAATCAATAACTGTATTATGGTTTTCAAGTTCAGGCTGGGGTAGCTGGTTTCAATTTAGGCTATTTGATTTCGCCTATTTTTATGCATCAATATTTAACTCTAAAAGCTTACTTGGGCAAAAATCGGATTCAAGGATTGAATTTTCCTCTTAGATTAATGTTGGTGAATTATATTGAAGCCAGCGTCTGACATCCCATAACTCGCCCAAGTTTTCTAAATAATCATATTTTTTGATGAGTAAAATTCAGATCTACATCAATGACGAGGAGACTGGGACTTACACCTTGCAAGAGGTGCGGGCGTTGCTCAGGAAGGGTACTATTTCCAGGGAGAACTGGGCTCTGATTGATGAGTGGGGGGATGAATGGGGCGCAGTTGGTGAAATACCTGGAGTCATGGCTAGGGATAAGATTGCCAAACCTGCTTTCACTAAACGCAGGCAGAGACGTGGCCTTTCCCCATTGCTGGTTATGCTGATTTTGGGATTCATCCTATCTGGTCTTGCAGGAGGCCTGTATTTCGGCGTTCCATCGGTCAGGCAGTTTGTCAATGAACAGATCAACCCCCAAGAGTCTACAGCCCAAAAACTTGGGCTTGATGAAAAAGTTGATCCGGTGGCGTCCCAATCTGTCACTCCCACCCCACTTAAACCAGAGCCAGCTCCTCCTTCCCCCGTCCCGGTAATCAAAGGCCTGACAAAACAGCAGGAGGCTGCTGTCATCAAAAAGTATCCTTACAAGGAATTTCCCTCTCTGCTTGATGCTGTTAAAAATTGGACTGAAGTCCCCTCCAGATTGTTCCCATTAAAGGTCTCACTTGTTAAGGCAACAGAGTTTCCCATTCAACCGTCTGGCTCTATTCCTGTTTCTGTCGGAGGCATCGCATATGTAACCTATCAGCGAGGCAATCAAGTTATGTTGCGCCCCAACTTGAACTCCCCTTACCAGAAGTATGTATCAATCGATGATACCAATCTAAAAGAGATGTTAACTGGTCGCTATAACACTACTGTTAATGGTTGGCGTCGATTGATCGATAAACTGAGACAGGATGCCAGGGAAAGGCTTGTAGCTGGTATCCCAATCAATCCTGTTCATACAGAGGTTTCTTCTTCCCCTCAATCTGTTCCATCCACATCGCCACCTACTCCTCCCAACCAATTCGACCCTGCTTTTGGCAAACAGCCTTCCGTCGCTTCAGGTGGGAAGGTGAAGGTTGTAGTCAAGAGCATCCAGCGTAAGGAACTTAAGGACTGCCAGTTGCAATTTATTCAACGATGGGGAGTACTCAAAAAGGAACGGGTAAAAGGTAAACCTTATTGGACTGTTGAAGTCAGTTATCTGGTTGATTCCATATTTGGCCGATTTCCCCAGGATGCCAAAGCACTTATTCGTAATGATAAAGTTGAAAAGTGGATTATTATAGAGGAGTAAGCCTTATCTCAACTTTATAGAATATGCCCTCCAAAGGGATCATCATCTTCCATTTCCAGCGGTAGGGTGAACAGGTTGAATGCGAGTGAAATGCGCTCTTTTCTGCTTTTACTGGGTTCGACTGAATGACTCAGGCTGGAATTAAATAACAGCATCATACCCGTCTCTGGCACGATATTCCGAATCTCTCCTTGTGGTAGGCGATAAAGGAAGTTTCCTGAGTCTTTCCCTACTTGAAGATAGCAGACGCCGGAGGCATGTGCCATTGCCTTGTGGTCATGCCAACCGGTTTCATCTCCATGATGCATATGGTTAAACCAAAAACTATTTTTTAAGATTCCATGTCCACAGATTAATTGTTTATGAAAGTGCTTACTGGCTTTTTTCGCTGCCAAACTCAGGATACATCGTGCTGTTGGAACTTTATTAATTGGTGCATAGGTATTTTCCCACCTTCCTCGGATTTTATGACTGTGCTTCCAGTGTTTGCTCGCATTAAAGTATTCATCAAGAACTTGGCGGAAATTGACTTCAAAATCCTCTAGGTTAATAATAACCAAACCCGTTTCCAATCTTTCAACCCGTCTGACTTTCATTATTAAATCAAAGGGGACAGCCATTTTGACTGTCCCCTTTGGTCTGTGGTTAAGGCTTTTTTTAAATTTCTATAATCCTTCGCGTAATCGGCGTGCTTCATCCTGTGCACGGCGTTCACGTTCCTGGAATTCCTTGAGCTGATTTGCGCGACGGATTGCATCTTCTTGCTCCTTGAGCAGTCGGGTCGCTTCCGCTTCTGCAGCCTCCGCACGTTGGCGGGCTGCCAACACTTCGGGGTCTTCCACACTTCGGCCAAGTGATATCAGGCGTCGACGTTCTGCATCAGCCTGTTGTTTGCGTAGTTGAGCGTTTTCCCTGGCCCTGTATGCCGCTTTGGCTTCCCGGGTTGCATTTTCTTTGTCAGAAGCATTTCCCAGAAGTCCGCCAAGAACGGCTCCCGTTGCTGCACCCAATGCTGCGCCTTCACCACCTTCTCCTGATTGGTGGCCTATGATTCCTCCAAGGATTGCTCCTGTTGCCGCCCCGGCGGCAACACCACGTTGTGCTCCGGGACCTACACTTTCACAGCTACTAAATAGGAGGATTGTTGCAAATAATGATATGAGAGTAATTTTCTTTTTCATGGGATAATTGTATGTGTACGTATTAATTGTCTGTCAAATAATTAAATAGCACTAGTCTTTGGTTTTCGCAAATGATGCACGTTTTTTTTTGGTTTTTTTCTGAGGAGTTATGTCGATCAATGGAGGGTTCTGGAGATCTTCAGCCAATCTGTTGAATCGCCTTAATTTAAGGAATATCTTACGGCTTACCCAAGCATCAGTAGCTGCATAGTGGACTTGAGACTCCGAAAGTTCCCTGCGTGCCCAGTTGGATACCTGTGCTTTCTTGGAAATTCGGAATTGCAGGAAAATAGCAGTTAGACTTCGGAGTCCTATTGTCTCGATGCCTAATTTTCCAGCAAGTTGGCCTATATCTATAAATCCACCAGGCTGAAATGATCCATACCTTTGTAATCCCACGATATCATCTCTCACTGCAACGCCAACCTTATGGCACTTTGGATTGCCCAGAATATTAATTAATTCACCGAGCTCCTCCAAGTGGGTCAGACGAATCAAATAAACGGTTTTGGCTGTGGCCAGTTGAATCAGTGCCGTTGGGTGGAATACTCCTTTTTGAAATGCGGGCTTGGTTTCGGTATCAAATCCAAGGATTGTTTCCCTCCGCAATGGTCCCAAAGCTCGTTTCAGGGCATCCTGAGTGTCAACAAGCTTAATTGATCCAGGGAAGCTTCGCATAGGAAGGAGATTGATTTCCTCTTTGGAAATTCTCTCCGGGTATTTAATTTTTCTTTTTTCGGGCGGCACGAAAGTTTGGCCGTTGCTGACGTTATTTATTAAGTTGGAGATTACTGTTCAATGTCAAAAGAACAGATGTATCAATAATGTTTTTTCTCAAAATTAGGTATGGGTGATATTTTAAACTCCACACCCTTAACCGCTGGGTGATTTTGAAGTTTATGCAGGGATTCTTTGGTGACGTGAAGGCTAAGGCTCCGTGCCGTGTCAGCTACAAGGGCAGTATCATTTTTATTAAGAAAACCGAGTTTCATTCTGCATTCACCAGGATAATCATCCAACGCCTGCCTAAGTTTCTTTACAAAATCTTTTCGGTCTGGGTTATCTTTTAGGAACCAAGTGATTGACTGGACCAGTTTTGGCATCTGTCTTTCAAGTGTGAAGACTTCCTGTACATTGAGTTTCACATCTCCATCCCTATTGGACACGAACCCATGCACGCCAATGATGGTATTATCCTCCAGGGTTGCCCCTGTCCCCTCAAATGCCTTTGAGAACATATTCATCAGGTAACCGTGTCTGCGGGTTGACAATGTGAAGTTAGCCCAAGGTCGGTTGTCTGCTCGCGTAAAGCGTTTGTTTAAACCGGATACCACACCACAGAGTCGGAACGGTGTCCGGTGTTCCAACCCAGGCATGTCATCCGGAGTAATCTGGTTAATGCTGGAAGGAAGTATCCCAAATTCATCAAGGGGGTGTCCCGATACATAAAAACCAAGCAATTCCTTCTCCAATTGCAATTTCTCTGGCTTTAACATTGTGAGATGCTTGTTTGGCCGGCCATAGCTTCCTGCCATTCCTCCACTTGCAGGATCTTCGTCTGTTTGTGTAAAGAGATCGTCAAGAAATGATGTCTGGCCTTGGTCGCGTTCTTGTTTCCTGAGCGCAGCTTCTTTCATCAAGGGCTCCAGATCACCCAGCAGTTCCGCTCGGTCTCGTCCGGCAAAGTCAAATGCACCAGTCTTTGCAAGATGTTCGAGAACTCGTCGATTTACCTTGTCCGATTCCACTCGTTCAAGGAGTTCGGTCAGGGATGAGAAGGGACCTTCTCTTTCTCGTTCATGGATTAAAATTTGGGCGGCAACTTCTCCAACGCCCTTGATTGCCGCCATCCCAAAACGAATGCTGGCCTTTCCATCCTCGCCTTTGACTGGCGTGAAGTTTTCACGGGATTCGTTAACATCAGGGCCGAGTACTTCAATTCCCATGCTTTCTGTCTCTTCCACAAAATGGGCAACTTTTTCTGAGTTTCCAAGTTCGTTGGATAGGACTGCGGCCATAAACTCAACAGGGAAGTTTGCCTTGAGGTATGCGGTTCGGTAACTAAGGATGGCGTAAGCCGCTGAGTGGGATTTGTTAAACCCATATCCTGCAAATTTTTCGAGAATCTTGAAAATTTCACCTGCTTTTTTCTTCGGTATTTTATTGGTCTTGGCCGCCCCTTCAATAAAGAGTTCCCTTTGTTTCTCCATCTCCTCGGGCTTTTTCTTTCCCATCGCTCTTCTCAGCATATCCGCCCCGCCCAATGTATAACCTGCAATGACCTTGGCTGCTTCCATTACCTGTTCCTGATAAACCATTATACCATAGGTTTCTGCACATATTTCATCAAGAAGCGGGTGGGCTGGCTTGATGGTTGATGGATCATTTTTTCCTCTTATGTAGTCAGGGATGAGGTCCATCGGGCCGGGACGATAGAGAGCAATGAGGGCTATGATTTCATCGATGGTCGATATATTGAACTGCCGACAAAGACTTTGCATCCCTGATGATTCCAACTGGAATACCCCCACCGTTTTAGCCTCATTTAGAAGCTTAAACGTTTTCTCGTCCTCAAAACTGGTTTTCTCAATATCAAAGTCTTTGTAACCAGCTTGCCGGACATTTTCCTCCGCATCTGCTATGACTGTCAGTGTCTTCAGCCCAAGGAAGTCCATCTTCAAAAGGCCCAGTTTCTCAACTGGATCCTTGGGGTACTGAGTGGTTAGGATACCATCCTGGGTGGTGAGTGGAACCAGTTCCGTAAGTGGTCTATCAGCGATGATAACTCCTGCCGCGTGCGTTCCACTATTTCGCACCATGCCTTCGATAACCGTACCGAGGTTATAAATTTCTTTGGCCAGTGGGTTATGCTTGAGTTCCTGCTTGAGCTCTTCGCTTTTGTTAAAGGCATCTTCAAGCGTAATATTCAGGTCATCCGGGACCATCTTGGCCAATTTGTCTGCATCTGCGTAGGGAATATCGAGAACTCTAGCCAGATCACGCACCACCATTTTAGCACCAAATGTACCAAATGTAATGATGTTGGCTACGCAGTCCTTCCCATATTTTTCGCGAACATAATCAATGACATCACTCCGCCTTCGAACACAGAAATCTATGTCAAAGTCAGGAGGGGAGACTCGCTCAGGGTTAAGGAAGCGTTCAAAGATTAGTTTGAAGCGAATTGGGTCAATATCCGTTATATTCAGTAAATAGGCGACAAGACAACCGGCCCCGGAACCTCGGCCCGGTCCAACTGGTATTTTCTCCTCCCTGGCCCAGCGAATAAAATCCCAGACAATCAGAAAGTAGTCTAGAAATCCTGTCTTCTCAATGACGCTGATCTCATAGTCTATCTGTCTCGAGAGGGTTATTGCTAGGTCTTCATCTTCATTTACCTCGATCGATCTTTCTGTTTCAGGGACATACAGTGCTCCATAGCGATCCTCCATTCCTGTGTGGCAAAGTTTACGAAGGTAGTCCTCATTATTCTCGTAGTCATCGCTTATATCAGGCGGTATTTCGTAGACGGGGTAGTTGTTCTCCCCGAATGGTAATTTAAGATCGCACATCTCCGCCACAGCAGATGTATTTGTAATGGCCTCAGGTATCTCTCCAAAGACCAGTTCCATTTCTTCCCGGGTTTTTAAATAGAATTGACGACTGTCATACCGCATTCTCTTCTCGTCAGCTACCTTGGAACCTGTCTGGATGCAAAGAAGTGCGTCGTGAGGATTCCAGTCATCGGCATTGACATAGTGCACATCATTTGCGGCCACTATTTTTAAATCGAACTCTGCCGCCAGTTTTCTCAGGTCGGGGATAATCTTCTGTTGCTCGGTAATTCCGTGGTCATGAATTTCCACGAAATAGTTCTCCTTGCCGAAAATCTCAATGAATTGCCCCATCATTTTTCGGGCCTCATCAAAATCGTCATGTAGTAAAAGTTGAGGGACGACTCCTTGGAGGCATCCGGTGAACCCAATCAAACCTTTAGCGTGTTGGGATAGGAACTCCATATCCGTTCTGGGCTTGTAATAAAAGCCATCCGTATGGGAGTCGGAGACAATGCGAGACAGGTTCTGGTATCCTTCAAAGTCCTTTGCCAGCATTCCCATGTGATTGTACTTATTGATTCTCTCCGTCCGATCGTGGCCGTTACAAATATAGGTTTCACAACCAATCAGTGGTTTAACACCGTTCTTTTCGGCTTTGGAGATGAAATCCATTACCCCAAACAAATTCCCGTGGTCGGTGATGGCAATGGACTTCATTCCCATTGCGGCCGTTCTCTCCATCAGTCGGTCGATCCGGCAACAACCATCCAGCAGACTGTAGTCCGTGTGAACGTGAAGATGAACAAATTCCTTATCCTGCCCCATACTTTTTGACTTTGTTATGCAAACTTGGATGGTAATTATACCTTCTGGCAAGAACGGAATTATTTCTTTTTTTTAAGATGTAATTTTTCTTAAAAAATGTTTGACGGAGACGAGGTAATCCAAATCCTCCTCCCCACTTATGGCAGTAGAAGTAATTGTAAAGAAAGGCGAACCCGTAGAACGGGCACTTCGTCGTCTCAAGAAACGCCTCGATCGCGAGGGGGTCATTCGTGACGTCCGTGCCAAGCGATATTTTGAAAAGCCTTCCGTTACCAAGCGCCGTAACATTAAGAACGCTGTTTTCAATAATATGGTACGGCTTAAGTACGATAATTAATTTTTTACAGTCCGGCGAATTAACCGGGCACATCAATCTGAAGGCCTTTTGACACTCCCACACTAAGGATTGTCCGAGGGCCTTTTCTATTTATGAATTTCGAGGTTTCCCTTTCCACTTGTTGGTGTTCCGGTCGCCATGAAGATGGCTATGAAATGCTTCGTGAGATTGCCGATCTCGGGTTCGAGTATGCTGAATTAAGCCACGGAATTCGCGTTGTCCTGATGCCTGGCATCCTCAAGGCTGTGGATGAGGGATGGATAAAGATTTCTTCTACGCACAATTTCTGCCCGTTGCCAGTGGGGGTAATGCATCCCGCCCCCAACTACTATCAACCATCCTCCCCTAGCACACAGGAACGAGAAATGTGGGTTCGCCAGACCTTGGCTACGCTTGATTTTACTAAAAAACTGAATGCACACCGCGTTGTGATGCACTCCGGTAGTGTGATTGGCAGATTTCTCTTTAATCCGTTTAGGAAAGTTGAAACGCTAAAGAAACAACACGGAGATGATGAGGACTTGGTTGAGAACATTCAATATCTCAATGCTTTGGAGAAGGCCAAGAACAAGATGTTAAAGAAGGCCAAGCCTGCGCTGCACCACATTGTCGAATCCTATTCCCGCGTTCTTCCCCGAGCCAAAGAACTTGGGCTTAAATTATGTGCAGAAAATCGAGAAGGCTTTATGGAACTTCCGCTCGATGAAGGCATGTCCTCTTTCCTTGATTCCCTCCCTGAACAGGAGTCTGTTGGTTACTGGCATGATACAGGTCACGCCCAAATCAAGCAGGAGGCAGGTTTGACTGACCAGTTTGAGCTACTGAGCCTCAATAGCGATCGCCTGACTGGTTTTCATATTCATGATGTCACGGAAGATGATCGTGACCACTCTGAACTTGGCACTGGACGTGTGAACATCGATCGGATCAGCCAATTCTTTCAGCCTGATCATGCACTTGTACTGGAACTACATCCGGCTCTCAAGACCGAGCAGGTCAACGCCTCGCACAAAATCCTACAAGACTTGGTAACAAAACGTTCCCGGGAACTTGGACTCCAATAACGAACCTTGCGGACACCTAGGGTGTGTAGACTTCGAACAAGGCTTTTGCCATGTCTGAAGGCGTTTGTGCCACGGCAATACCGGCATCTTTCATTGCTGCAATCTTTGCTTCAGCCGTTCCCTTGCCACCGGAGACAATTGCTCCGGCATGGCCCATGCGTCTCCCCGGGGGAGCGGTTACACCGGCAATGAATGCAGCCACAGGTTTCTTTACATTCTCTTTAACATAAGCCGCGGCTTCTTCTTCTGCAGTCCCGCCGATTTCTCCAATCATTATGATGGCATCGGTGTCCGGATCTTCATTGAAAAGCTTGATGCAGTCGGTATGGCTTGTGCCGTTTATGGGGTCTCCACCGATACCAATGCAGGTGGACTGTCCATGACCGGCGGAAGTGACCTGCCAGACCGCCTCGTAGGTGAGTGTCCCTGAGCGAGAGACGATTCCCACCCGTCCCGGTGTATGAATATAACCCGGCATGATACCAATCTTGCATTCGCCCGGGGTTATGATGCCCGGGCAGTTGGGACCGATCAGTCGGGTTTTACTATTGAGAAGCCTCTTCTTGACTCTGGCCATGTCCCGGACCGGAATGCCCTCCGTAATGGCAATCACCAAGTCGATCCCCGCATCAATTGCCTCCAGGATGGAGTCTGCTGCAAACGGTGGTGGGACAAAGATCACTGAGACATTGGCACCTTCCTGTTTCACGGCATCTTCCACGGTATTCAGAACAGGGATTTGTTTTTCGAAGAACTGTCCTCCCTTGCCAGGGGTTACACCTGCCACGATGCTTGTCCCATATTCCATGCACTGCTTTGCGTGGAAGCTTCCGGCACTTCCCGTTATGCCTTGCACGACTAGGCGTGTGTCCTTGTTTACGAGTACGCTCATCTGTTTTTGAAATTGTTTTGAGGTTTATTAGGCTACGTTTTCAATAATTGTAAGTTCAAGCTTCAGTCCCTGCAAGATCTACAATTTTCTCTGCTGCATCCGATAATGAATCAGCGGACGTTATAGCCAGCCCGCTTTCAGTTAAGATTTTTTTACCTTCGGCGACATTCGTGCCTTCCAGCCTCACAACCAGTGGTACCTCGATATTAACATTCTTGGCAGCTTCGACAATTCCTTTGGCAATGATGTCGCACTGCATGATCCCACCGAAAATGTTTACCAAGACTCCCTTCACTGCCGGATCACTAAGTATGATTTTAAACGCCGCTGTAACCTGCTCTTCCTTTGCACCTCCACCTACATCCAGGAAGTTTGCTGGTGACCCTCCAAAATGCTTGATGATATCCATCGTTGCCATGGCAAGCCCTGCACCGTTTACCATACAGGCAATATTGCCATCCAGTGCAATGTAGTTCAGGTCATACTTGGATGCCTCGACCTCCTTTGGATCCTCCTCAGTGATATCCCGCAGTTCCATTATGTCTGGTTGGCGGTAAAGGGCATTGGCATCGAAGTTCACCTTTGCATCCAGGCAAAGGATTTGTCCCTCTGCGGTCGTAACAAGTGGATTGATCTCCAGCATGGAACAGTCCTTTTCCCAGAACAGGTTATACAGGCCACCCAGCAGTTTGATCATTTGCTTTACCTGATCCCCTGAAAAGCCGAGGCCGAATGCCACCTGCCTTGCCTGGTATCCCTGTATTCCCATCAGTGGATCCACGTGGATCTTGATGATTTTCTCAGGGGTTTCCTCGGCAACAGTCTCGATATCCACGCCACCTTCTGTCGAGGCAATGATAACTGGTTGAGAAGTTGCCCGGTCCATCAGGATGGCCAGATAATATTCCTTTTCAATGTCACATGCCTTCGTGAAATAAATTGTATTTACCTGCTTCCCCTGGGTGCCTGTTTGCTTGGTTACCAGAGTATTGCCCAGCATCTTTTTGGCCAACTCCTCGGCTTCCTTCTTATTCGAGGCAATCTTTACGCCCCCTTGGAAGCCATCGGTGAATGTTCCTTTCCCTCTTCCACCTGCATGGATTTGTGCCTTCACGACCAGTGGTCCCTCCGGCATTTTTGCCAAGGTCTCGGTAACGGCCTCGACTGAACTTCCTGCCGTACCCGGCGCCACAGCCAGCCCATGTTTTGCAAATAACTCTTTTGCCTGATATTCGTGAATATTCATACTTAAGGATGTCGCGAGAAAATGGCAGTTTTTACTCCATGCAAACTTTTTCCTACAAGAATCGCATTTTTTTAACTCCAGTCCTACAAATTAAAAACCCCGGTCATTACGACCGGGGTTTTCTGAAACTCTGTAAAGGGGACTACAACTATTCAGTTCTTCTCAATACTGACGATGGTTTGCACATATGTCCGTTTCTTCTTATTTTTTAATTCCTTCGTGTAGCCCTTGCCGGTCAACTTGACATTTAAACCTACCAGTTCGTCTAGTATTATCGGCTTGGTCTTCTTCCCGTCCTTGTTTTTCTTCGTCTTTGGAAGTGCGGTCTTTGTCAACCGCACCTTTTCCCCCTTTGCTATTTCTATGTAGAAATATTTATAAGTCTGGTCGTTCTTGCCTTTCGTTTCCGTCTTTATGATTTTACCTTCCAATTCGATGGCGACCAATTCCGGTTTTGTCTTGTCGGTCGCCTTCTTGATGCCAGATTTTTTATCTGGTGCAGCAATTGCTCCGATTATCAATAGTGTTATCGTGAACAGGATTGTTAGGGTTTTTTTCATGAGTGGTTTAAGTTTGAGGTTTATATTTTTATATCAAAATGAAAATTTAGTGGTCTCGGTACCCCCGTCAATAAAATAACATAAATAACATATAATAAAAAATACAAAAACAATATAAATAATATTAAATATTTTAATTGGCAGGTCGCCACCCTCATGTGAAGGTCGTCGGTTCGGTCTCGTTCTGATTCACATCTAAAGAATTAAGGTCATGGGCCTTTCAGTGCATCATTCCTGATCACATGCTTACTTAATTCATCTGACTTGCATCTCCGATGGAATGAGTCGGATTGAATGGGTCTGGTTTTAATTTTTTTTTGCTAACCTTAATTTCAAGCCGGTTACTCGTCATTGGAAACCCGGAACTTCCTGCCGATTCCGCGAAGCTTTTTCCAAATGGGTGCATCTGTTTTTTGAGGGGAAACACAAACAAATACATAGGCTCGATTGCGATCATCATTCTTCCATGCCTGTATTTCGAAACGCAGTGTTTGTGCCCTTCCTGTCGCAAATGGTTCAACCCAATGTAGAGTCCCGATATAACTTGATGATTTATCTGCCTGAGCCGGTATGATGTTTAATTTTTTCTCCGGCACCAGTTCCATGGAGAATTTTGAGACATCAACTTTTCGCCCCTTACCTTTTGAAACCTGACTGGAAAGTCCTTTGTAATAAATTAGAATCTGTTCCTGTATTCTTTTGGCCGAAAGGTCACTTTCAGGCTCAAGTGAAAAGACAAAGGCGTAACTGAAGAAGTCAGGTTTAAGTGGTTTGAACATTCCGGGGGCAAAGCGAATTTCCTCAATACCCTTCCATGACATATCCGGTGCAAAGGCTGTTGGTATGGTAATGCGTTCACCAAACCATCCATGTTCGGTTGCCCAATGGAAGGTTTCCTTTGCCTCGATTGAGACGAATGAGACCGCCATCGCCCACAAGACAATGGAGAATATTTTTTTCATTCAATCAGAACATCAGGCACCTGAAGCGGGGTCAAGTTTGTCCAACTCCGCGAATGATTGATTAATATAAAACCTGTGTCTCAAAAATCTTGCACTTTTGAGCTTTGGTTACTACGTTTGTATTTATCATGTCGAGTCTATCCGCCATGCTCATCTTGTTGTGCATCTTTCTTGGTTCCTGCAGTAAATCCG
>JABJCN010000057.1 GCA_018668635.1 Opitutia bacterium | reverse complement strand
TCCAGGATAACTGCCGGATCAAAGGATAAGGCGGGCAACCGGGAACTCAATCCCCATAAAATCCAGATATGAACCGCCTCTTCTCCCCTGTAATCCGGCACCTGTTCGCATGTCTCACCACATGCTTGTGTACGGCCGCACCACCGAACTTTGTTGTCCTCTTTATCGATGACATGGGCTACGCTGACGCCGGGTGTTTCGGTTCGAAGGACATCCGGACTCCCAGAATTGACGGAATGGCGAAGGAGGGTATGCGCTTCACAAGTTTCTACGCCCAACCGATCTGCGGCCCTTCCCGTGCCGCCCTCATGACCGGTTGCCAGCCCCTGCGTGTGGCTGAACGTGGCAATGTCAAGAATGTGCATCCCATACTCCATGACAAGGAGATCACCATCGCCGAAATTCTCAAGACCAAGGGCTACGCCACGGCCTGCTTTGGCAAATGGGATCTCGCCAAGCATTCACAATCCGGCTTCTTCATGGACCTATTCCCCACGCGCCAGGGTTTTGATTATTTCTTCGGCACCCCGACCAGTAATGACTCCATTGCCAACCTGTACCGTAATGAGAAGCTGATTGAACCAAGGAGCGACATGTCAACATTGACCCGCCGCTACACGGATGAAGCCATCGGGTTTATGGAAAAGCACCGCAAGGAACCTTTCCTTGTCTATATTCCACACACCCAGCCCCACACACGGCTCGCGGCCTCTAAACAGTTCAAGGGCAGGAGCCCCCGCGGATTGTACGGCGATGTGATCGAGGAAATCGATTTCAACGTCGGGCGTATCCTCGACTCAGTAAAGAAGCTGGGGCTTGAGAAAAACACATATGTCCTCTTCACCAGCGACAATGGGCCCTGGTTGATCAAGAACAAGAACCACGCCGACGGGCATCTACCCGGGGATCACGGAGGTTCAGCCGGTCCATTAAGGAGTGGAAAAGTATCCACCTTTGAGGGAGGCGTGCGCGTGCCCACGGTATTGTGGGCTCCTGGCAGGGTCCCCGCAGGCACCACCTGTGACAAGATTGCCAGCACCCTGGACATCCTCCCCACCCTGGCTGCACTTGCCGGCACGGAACCTCCAGGGGACCGTGTCATCGACGGGGAGGACATCCGCCACCTCTTCCACGGGAAGTTTGAAGAAGCAAACCCGGACAAGGCTTTCTTTTACTACCTGCGCGTTCATCTGCAGGCCGTACGACAGGGAAGATGGAAACTGCACCTGCCCCGGGATGAGAAACAACCCGGCACCGAGCCTTTCCTGGTCAACCGCCACATAGCACCCGACGATCGTGTTGGTTTCAATAAACCCTTCCTTGTCGACCTCAACAAGGACCTTGGGGAAACAACCAACGTTGCCAGCAAACATCCGGAGGCGGTCGAGAAACTGATGGCCCTTGCCGAGAACATGCGCAAGGATCTCGGCGATTTTGACCGGGTCGGCAAGAACATGCGTTTCCTTGACACGGCTGATCCCAGACCCACCAGACCGCCTGTACCGGGTCAGCGTAAACCCAGAAAGTAGCTCAAAAAAACGGGGCAAAGTAAAAAAACAGACACTCGTGACTCACCTCTTCTCCAGAAGCTCGCCGTAACCCCATTTACGCAGTACATCCAACTGGAAATCATAGAGACCGTCACCAATGGAGGAAGCCAGGTTCTCCCGATTCACAAACTCCCGGGCTTGATCCAATAATCCCGCACGGTGCATATTGACAGCCTTCCCCAATTTGGCCACGGCATGGCACCGCGGTGGCAATATTGAAAACGCCCAGTCAAAGGCCTCGTCAAACAGGACTTCGGGAATTTCATGAAACTGGCCGGGAAACCATATTTCTTCCGGTGCAAACCGTTTCTTGCACCTGAAAACAACCATGCAGGAATCCGGGACGGAAAACTCAAAATAAAAGCTCTCCCTGGCTAGAAACATCAGGACTACAAGAAAGGCCTCGGTAGGCCACAGGAAATCCTGATGAGCAATCAAACCCTTCCCCGGAAGCAGGTGCGGGAGAAACCGCTTGAATGTGTTCCCTGCAATCGGCAGGGACTTGATGGCATCATTAATGATCAACTCTATGGGTCTCCCCGGCCACTCACAATTTGATAAATCCGCGGTACGGATATGCAGGAGGTCCAACAGGTCTTCATTGATTTCCCTAAAATAGGGTTCAAAAGATTCACCGATCGCAAGCCTGCCCTCATGTTCTGTTCCCCTAGCCTCGTTCTCACACCAGTCCTGCCACTTGAACAAGTCGTAAAGAAACGCTATTGGTTCACCCGTGGTGATGTGTTGGTTTTGACGAAGCCCTCGACAGTAGCTTCTCGTCAGGGAACCCAACCAAGGGCCCCACTCGACGATGACACCGGCCCCGGAATAGGCCTCCGCAGCATACCAGGCACACCAGGCCTGCTCCTCAATAGTCGTAAGGCCGGACAACTTCGGTCCATCCTGCAGGTATCCACGGAAGGTATTGTGGTCAAGGATGATGAATCATTGTGGTAATCCCTAAACTGCGTGGAAGAATCCAGTCAAAGTGTGATCATTCAACGGAGCCCTTCCCATGGTCACCCTGAACTTGTATCCACGCCTCGCACCCGCAGAACGGGCAATGCGATGTTTTGGCCGATCCTCTTCTGGCATTCCAGACAGACACAAAATTGAACAGCATTCCAAAAGGCAAAGAAAAGGATTGGTCCAATCAATAATATGGAAAGAGGGTGTGATGACCCAATGGACCATCCTTCCAATGGCAACAGGATCAACCACGCTCCATACCACAAAATTCCACGACCCATTCGATTTTTCATTTTGTTGGGTTTTGTCAGTCAAGACTGCCGATTACAATCAACTTTCTTGTGCATTTTTTGGAAAATTAAAGTTCGGTACAGAATGGCTTGTGGACTTGCCACATCTCGAGGAATTGATTTCCTGCGGACCTTAAATGAGACTTAAAAAACAACATATCCTGATTACTGGAAGCACCACTGGCATTGGAGAATTTATGGCTCGCCGATTTGTTGAGGAGGGGGCAAAAGTAATTCTTCACGGTCGAAACACCGAGCGGGGCGAGGCCCTCCGCGAGGAACTCGGAGAAGATAGCGCAGCCTTTTGCCAGGGAGACCTTGGCGACCCTCAAGGATTGGAACGCCTGGCCAAGGAGGCACTGGAGGCGTTTGGACAAATCGATGTACTGGTCAATAATGCGGCACTGACCAACCGAGGGAAGATCGAGGAGACCGATGCAGCTTTTTTCGACCGGATCATCTCGGTCAACACCCGGGCTCCCCTTCTTCTGACCCGGGCCCTTATGCCGGAATTGAAACGCACCAAGGGGTGTGTCCTCAATATCGGTTCAGTCCTGGCTCATTGTGGACAGGCCAACCTGCTGGCCTATGCGGTTTCCAAGGGCGGCCTCATGACCATGACCAGAAACCTGGCCGATGCCCATGGACAGGATGGAGTGCGCTTCAACCAGCTAAATGTGGGGTGGACCCTCACAGATAACGAGTACAAGGTAAAGATGGGGGATGGTCTGCCGGCAGACTGGCCGGAAAATGTCCCAGCCTATGCCAATCCTTTCGGACGCCTCATCAAGCCGGAGGAGATTGCAACGGCTGCCGTCTACTGGGTGAGTCGTGAGAGCTTTCCCATCTCCGGAACCATTGCCGAGCTGGAGCAATACCCACTCATCGGTAGATACACCAATCACGAGGGCGAAGAATAACCCAATCATTCGGGTTCCAATCCACAAGGACAGGAAGAACAGATTTCCAGGACCATGAAAGCCATTCGATTCATCTTCCTCCTTATATCAACCCCCTACATTCTACCGGCACAGGAAAAGCAACAGGAACCGAACCTGGTCGACCACGCGGGCATCCTGAAGGCACTCGACAAGTCGAGCCTCGACCGGGGCCAGATCATCTACGAGAGTCTTTGTATCAACTGTCATGGCGGTGATGGCAAAACGCCGACCCTCCCGGTGGCCCGGGCCTTTGGGACCGGTGAATTGAAGTTTGGCACGGACCCCTACTCCATGTTCGTGACCCTGACCAAGGGGAACGGGTTGATGGGGCCCCAGACATGGATGACTCCCCGGGAACGTTACGATGTCATCCACTACATACGGCAAAAGTTCATGAAGCCGATGCATCCCCAGTACGCGCCGGTTACAGGTCAATACCTCGCCGGACTACCAAAGGTGAATACAATTGAGATCCCGAAAAAGAAGAAGGTGATTCGGGACTTCGGGCCGGTGCTGGCCTCCCAGCTTGGCACAGACAAGTCCAGTGTACTGACAGTCAACCTGGGGGATGCCCATACCCTCAGCTACAACCTGCATACAATGGACCAGGCAGGTGTCTGGCGCGGCGGGTTTCTTAATCTCAGCAACACCCAGCATTACCGGGAACGAGGTGGAGGTGTCCCGACTATCGAGGGACAACCCATCGAGGGCCTCCAGACCTGGAAATGGGCACACAAAGGCTCCTTTGACTACCCGACCAAGGATCTCCTTCCACGCGGTCCATTGCCCGCAAAGTGGATGCATTACCGAGGTCATTACCTGCACGAGGATCAGCTCGTCTTGTCATACTCAATCAACGGCCGAAAAATCCTGGAGATGCCCGCCAAGGCCGAGGGGTTCGGTGCCATCGCCCACACCCTGCAGGTAGGGCCCGGTAGCAAACCGCTGCAGCTTGCCGTGGCACAGATGAATGGGGACAGAATCCGACATGGCTTCCTCGACCCGGGGGCCCCAACCGTCAAACTGGATTCCGGGAATGACAGCCAGACCGATCGGATTGCCGTGAGCCAGATACCCGGTGAGAAACAAGCCCACCGATTCACCGCCGCTGCAATCTTTGGAGCGGATGAAGGCCTACGCTGGAGTTTCGACAAAAAAAATCGAATCGTGCTAACCATACCGGCATCCAGAAAAAGCCGTCTCTTCCAGGTCATTCGGTACAGCGGGCCCAATGACGCACAACTCCTTTCCATGGCCGGCTATCTCAGGCTGCTCAAGCTCAAGGACAGGATGAATGATCCTTCACAACTCCTTAAGGGCGGCCCGGTACGCTGGCCGACTGTCTTCACCACCAAGGGCAAACCCGGCAAGGATGACAAGGCCTACACCCTCGACACCCTCACACTTCCATCTGCGGAAGTCCCGGGCAACGTATGGTTCCGCACCTCCGCCCTCGCCTTCTTTCCTGATGGTCGCATGGTTGTATGCACACATGGAGGGGATGTATGGATCGTGTCCGGCATCGATAAGTCCCTAAAGGCCCTGAAATGGAAACGCTTCGCCGCCGGCATGTATGAACCGTTCGGCCTCCAGGTTATCGACGGTAAGGTTTACGTCACCTGCAAGGACCGGCTCACACGCCTTCATGATTACAACAATGACGGGGAGGCTGACTTCTACGAGAGCTTCAGTGCGGACACGGATGTCTCCACCTTTTTTCACGCCTTCAATTTTGACCTTCAACGAGATAAGGACGGCAACCTGTACTACATAAAGTCCGGGCAATACACCTCCCATGCCCTGCCGGGTGCAGTGATCAAGGTTTCTCCGGACGGAAGCAAACGTGAAGTACACTCAACCGGGTTCCGAACCCCAAATGGAATGGGAATCCTGCCCGACGGACGCCTGACCGCCAGTGATAATCAGGGCAGCTGGATGCCGGCCTCAAAGGTCAGTCTACTGAAGCCAGGCGGTTTCTACGGATACGTTCAGACCCATGTACACAAGCAACGCCTCTGGGCTCCGGACGGTGGTCGAATTGACCACACCAAGGTTGTCCCACCGAAAACCTTTGACCAACCCATCATCTGGATGCCTCAGGATTTCGACAACTCCTCCGGTGGACAGCTCTGGGTCGATGACCCGCGCTGGGGTCCCCTTTCCGGTCGTCTACTTCACACCAGTTTTGGCAAGGGCTGGCTCTACTACATGATGCTCCAGGATATAGACGGACAGGATCAGGCCGCCATCGTGCGCCTTAAGATCGATGCCCTCACCGGCATCCATCGTGCCCGGATCAACCCGGCAGACGGACAAGTGTATGCCACCGGACTCAACGGGTGGAATGGCAATGGACGAAAGGGCCTTTCCCAAGGACATATTCATCGCTTTAGATACACAGGCAAATCCGCCCGCTTGTTGACCGACACAAAAGTCCTGCATGATGGCATTGAGTTAAAGTTCAACTTCCAGCTCGACCCCGAGACTACAACCGACCCCGAACGCTATCAGCTCAAGCAATGGAACTACAAGTGGACCGCCGGTTACGGCTCAAAGCAATATTCCCCGTCCACGGGCAAGGTCGGCCCGGAAGACATTGCCATCACCCGTGTGAAACACAACGTCGACAAGAACTCGGTGTTCCTCGAGATTCCCAACATTCGGCCCGTCAACCAGGTCAAGATGAACCTGAACCTGTCCGCTGTTGACGGCGGCAATTTCAAGGAACTGGTCTACCTGACCATCAATAAGGTCCCCGGAAAATAATACAAAAAGCTCCAAGACCCACATTTCATGGGTTAAATTTTGCCCACATGCCTATTACAAAAGAAAATAACCTTTACCTGTATGAGCGCTGTAAATATTAACCTGAAACAATAATAGTTAACTTGACATGAGCTTACTGAATCGGCGATTTTTTCTTAAAGGGGCTGGTGTATCCATAGCCTTGCCCATGATGGAATCCCTCTCCCCTCTTCGAG
Source organism: Opitutia bacterium (assembly GCA_018668635.1). GTDB lineage: Bacteria > Verrucomicrobiota > Verrucomicrobiia > Opitutales > JABJCN01 > JABJCN01. Next base: position 17,217 of record JABJCN010000057.1, on the reverse strand, counting down.
GTGCTTCCAAACCAAAGAAACCGGTAAAGCGCTTTATTTGCTTGTCTAATAACTATGGTGTTTACCAGAAGGCTTTCTTTCCGGATGTGAATCAAACCGGTGCCGACTACGACATGCCCGAGACCCTGAAGTCGCTGGAAAAGCATCGAAAGGATATCACCCTTTTCCAGAACCTCGACCATGGCTTCACGGGGGGTCACCAGGGAGTACCTGTATTCCTAAGCGGAGTTCGCCCAATCCTCGCTCACAATTACGCCGAGGGGAACATCAGCCTGGACCAAAAACTTGCGGAGCATCATGGCGCAGCCACACGGTTCCCATCGATGACACTTGGGGTACGCGAACGCAACCTGCTGAGTTTCACCCGGACAGGGGTGCAGGTGCCAAACATGGACATGCGAGCCGCTTACAGGGCAATGTTCTTTGAGGATACGCCACAGAAGAAGACCTCCGAGGCCGAACGCTTCAAACGCCAGAACAGTATTCTCGACGTGGTATTGGATCAAGCCAAGTCCCTAAACAGTCAACTGGGTAAAAATGACCAACGTAAACTCGAGGAGTACTTCGACTCGGTTCGTACCCTGGAAAAAAAGATCGGACAGCAGGAACCCTGGCTCAAACGCCCCAAGCCCCAAACCGAGGTCCCCGAACCAAAACCAGGCAATCGTACGGAAGAACAACTCAAGGCTATGATCGAAATCATTGCCCTTGCCATCCAAACGGACTCGACCCGGGCAATCACATGCACGAGTGGTTTTGCGAACGGTGACTTCGGTCTAAACGGTGGTTATCACGGTTTCTCTCACCATGGGGAACGTCCCGAACCCGTTGCCGCCCTCAAGAAAATCGAAGGGTTTCAAGTTTCAATGATGTCCTACCTGGTAGACCTGCTCAAGGCGCAGGATGACCCAATTAACGGAGGTACTTTGCTTGATCACACCTCAGTTCTTTACGGTTGCGGAATGGCGACAGGTGGTCATTCCACACGCAATCTGCCTCTCGTACTTGCTGGCGGTGGATTCAAGCACGGCGAACACAAGGTTTATCCAGGACCGCATCTAAAGGACTTGAAGAGTTCCGATAGATTGGTCAGCCAGGAAAAACGGCTGGCTGAAGGCGTATCCGAAGTACCTGCGGCCAACCTACTGCTTTCCATACTTCAGAACTCAGGTCTGGAAATCGATCGATTCGGTTCCAGTTCAGGTACGCTGACCGGGTTGGAATGGTCCTAGATTACTTGGACAAATACTGACCATACAGATTGGTTAATTAATTAATCATGAAATCATTGAATTCCTCCTTTATTTGGAGGTCAAAAGGACTTCTTACTGTCATCCCTGCCCTGTTCAGTATCTCCATTTCCTATGGGGATGAATCGCTGAACAATTTGGTTCCATTTCTTACACAGCACTGCTACGATTGCCATGGTCCCGAGAAACAGAAGGGAGACATCCGTTTTGACACCCTGGGCAAAGATCTTTTCAGGATCGAAAACCTGGAGATTTGGCAGGGTATTCTCGACCAGTTAAACCTCGGCGAAATGCCACCCGAGAAACGACCTCGACCAGAACGGACAGAGGTCAAGAGAGCGGTGGAAATATTGACTCCCGCACTTAAACAAGCCTATGAAAAAGCACGGAGCACCGGTGGGCAGACTGTATTGCGAAGACTGAACCGACACGAACTACGCAACACCTTTCGGGACCTGCTCCATCTAAAAGGGGCGGAATATAGTCCCGACGCAACCGGCTCAAGGCTGGTTGACAACAATGGGAACGGAAGCGTCGAGCGAACGGGCAAAGACCCCCTGCGCTTCTTCCCCGAGGATGAGGAGGAAGATGGCTTCTTCAACCTGGGCGACAAACTGGTTATGTCGGACTTTCTCTTGAAACTAACCCTTGGCGCTGCGGAAGAGGTGCTGGCGCAAGCCACCCATCTCGAGGCCAAGCCCAAGGTGGAAAAGAGACGTTTCGCGGGGCATTTGATTGAGGGCAAGGGACAGGGGGAACATCCCATCGAGGCGGTTTCCCGTGAATTCAACCCTGATTTTGACATGATGGCAAAGGGTTATGAACGATATGGTCGCGTCTCACCCACCAAGTTGCGTCAGGGCGTCGGGGTTGCCGCTCGTTACCGAATCACAATCGAGGTATCTGCTCACAATGGGAAGCATCCCTTTGGTGAAATGATTCATTTCGGCCCAAACAAGGATTTCCAGTTTTGCCTCAATATTGCGGATACTGGCAATGGAGGCATTGCCGGCCCGACTTCAACCCCTCTGGCAATCTGGTCACTTCCAGATGACAGCAAGAAAAGAACCTTCACTCATGAGGTTTGGATGGACAAGAAATGGGCCCCTTGGATTGGCTGGGAAAATGGACCGGACGACCGCACATTTCGCGCAGAAAAGTTGGTCGAAAAATTCTTGCCCGATGTATACTTCCCGCGTCCGGACAAGAAGGTCGACAAGAAGGGGCATGACAGTTGGCAATTTAACATCGCAAAATTATTGTTTAAAGATGGGTACAAAGGCCCCCATCTAAGAATTCACAGCCTCACCGTTGAGCCACTCCTTGAAACTTGGCCCCCAAAAAGCCACACCGCCCTGTATGGGTCAGGTTCGGGTCGGGAAGAGGAAATCCGAAAGCTCATGACCACCTTTGCCGAACGAGCATTTCGTAGGCCCATCGAACCCGAACTGGTGGAGCCTTACGTGCAGCTTGTCCTTCGCCAGAAAGTCGAACCCGTCGTTACCCTGCCGGGCGGAATAAAAGACTTGAAGTACAAGGTATACGAAGGCCAATGGAACAACCTGCCTGAATTCGATTCCCTGGAACCCGTATCCGAAGGAAAATTGCCCCAGGGATTCATCGACCTGGGTGTCTCCAAGCGAAAAGAAAAATATGGCATGGTTTTCACTGGAAGCTTGAAGGCTCCCAAGTCTGGAGAATACGTATTTGAGATCGCGTCGGATGACGGTGGACGCCTCTTGATCGATGGAAAAAAGATCGTCGAGCACGATGGTCTACACGGAGCTGAACTAAAGAAAGGCCAGGTCAAACTCCAAGAGGGTGAACATCGGATTCGAGTGGAGTATTTCGCCTATGGACAGCCAAACAGCTTTCGTGCGGGATGGGGAGGACCGGGACTAGCTCATTCCCAGCTTTCCATCAACAGCCTGCGAGACCCAAAACAAAACAATAAGAAACCCTCGAATGAAGTCCCTCTTCTCATTCGCGCAATGAAGGATGGATACGCGGCCATTATGTGCTCGCCGCAGTTCCTTTATCTGCAGGAAAAGCCTGGACGCCTTGACGCCTTTGGCATCGCCTCCAGACTTAGCTATTTCCTATGGTCTTCCATGCCGGACGAAGAACTGTTTGCTTCTGCTCTTTCGGGAAAACTCAATGATCCAAAGGAGCGCAGTCGACAAGTGGATCGCATGCTCAAGGACAACAAGGCCGAGGCATTCGTGCGCCATTTCCCATCGACTTGGCTTCGGCTAGACAAACTGGGTGACATGCCTCCTTCAGGTGGTGACTTTCAGTTCTACAAAAACCTCAAGGTAGAACCCATGCTGGCCAAGCAGGTAACGACCTATTTTTCGGAGATTTTGAAAACGAACGGCCGTATCGAGCAATTCATTGACTCGGACTACACCTACATGAACCAGACCCTGGCCAAGTGGATCTATAAACGGGAAGGGATTCGAGGCGAGCGCCTACGCAAGGTTAAACTGGACGATCCCAGAAGAGGCGGCATATTCACCCAGCCGGGCCTAATGACAGCCACGGCGAACGGGGTGGATACCTCACCAGTCGTCCGCGGGGTATGGGTGCTGGAAAATATACTGGGCACACCACCATCCCCTCCCCCTCCTGATGTCGAACCCCTCCCAGCAGATACCAGCAAAGCCACCTCAATCCGGGAACGGCTCGAATTACATCGGAAAAATGAAGCCTGTAATAGTTGCCACGTAAAAATTGACCCCATGGGCTTCGCATTTGAGAACTTCGACGTGGTTGGCCGCTGGAGGGACAAATACAAGCGGGCCAAGGACCCCATCGACAGTTCGGCCACCATGGCGAACGGAGAAGAGATCGCCGATATTGTCGCCTTCAAGAAAATGTTAAGGGAGCGCAAACCGTTAATCGTTAGCTGCCTCACAAAAAAGATGCTCACCTACGCCACCGGCCGTCACCTAGAAGCGATCGACCGTGGAGAGGTGGATCGCATTGTCGCTGAGCTCGGCAAAAAAGGGGATCGCCTTCGGGACCTCGTCCACTTGGTTGTAGATAGCGAAATCTTTCTTTCGAAGTAACCAATAAACCTCATCCTGTTTGTCAGGGTGGCATCCCCCATAACACCATGAATCCTGTTTCAATCCTCCTAAGAGTTGCACTGCCTTGCTTGGCCATTTTATTCGGGATTCATCTGCAAGCAGCACCCAAGTTGCCCAATATAATCTTCATCATGGTGGACGACATGGGCTACCACGATCTCGGTTGTTACGGCAGCAAGACCATCCTGACCCCCAATATCGACCGAATGGCGAAGGAGGGTCTTCGCTTCACGGATTGCTATTCGGGGGATACCGTTTGCGCATCTGCCAGAAGCACGCTAATGACGGGATATCACAAAGGACATACGCCAGTGCGCGGAAACTCAGGTGGCATCCCCCTTTTTCCAAACGACGTAACCGTGGCTGAAGTCCTGAAGAAAGCTGGTTACACCACGGGCGGGTTCGGCAAGTGGGGCCTTGGTAATCAAGGTAAAGACGGTGCAGCAGAACGACAGGGATTCGATCTCTTCTACGGTTACTACAACCAATGGCATGCCCACACTTACTACACCCACCTTTTCCGCAACAGCAAGAAAGTGGAACTAAATGGTCGTTACACCCACCATGCCATCTACGACGAGACGATCAAGTTTATCAAGGACAACAAGGACGGACCTTTTTTCCTTTACTGCCCATGGACCCCTCCGCACGCCGCCTACCAGATCCCCGAGGACGAACCTTCCTGGCAAATCTACAAGGACAAGACCTGGGGCAAGAACACCAAGGTGGTGGCGGCAATGGACACCATGATGGATCGTCAGGTCGGTGAGATAACTACATTGCTCAAGAAGCTTGGCATCTATGAGAACACCTTGATGTTCTTCACCTCCGACAACGGGGCCGCCAAGCGCTTTGACGGTGTGCACAATTCATGCGGCGTCATGCAGGGACACAAGCGTTCACTGCATGAGGGTGGAATACGAGTGCCCATGGTTGTCCGCTGGCCTGGCAAAATCAAGCCGGGCTCGGTCAGCGACCATCCTTGGTATTTCCCTGATGTCATGCCCACACTCGCAGAAATCGCAGGTGTTTCAGGTGAAGTACCCAAAGACATTGATGGCATCTCCGTCCTCCCAACCCTGCTGGAAAAGGGAAATCAAAAAAAGCATGAGTATATGTTTTGGCAGTTTGGTGTTAGAGCAGTGCGGTCGGGGAAATGGAAAGGGATCGGCAAGGGAGGCCACCTGTATCTCTACGATCTCACAAAGGATATGGCGGAGAAAAACGACTTGTCTGCTAAATACCCGGAAATTGCTGCCAGACTAAAGCAGTATATCACCGATGGCTACCGTGAACCCCGAAGCCAAAAGGACGACGGAAAGTACACAGGCAAAGGGAAAAAGAAGTAATTCCTTGGGTTATCAGGCCTTCCCTGTTCCATTCTCAATGGAAAGAAACATAAGGCTCGAGTAAAAAATGATGCCTCCTATTTCCCATGTATCAAACAACCTAAAGCTCATCATCCAAAGGGGAATTTGGCAAGGATGGGGCGGCAAATAGATGGGGATTCAGTAAAATCTGAAGTTCTCTTTAAAACTTGAGTCTCAAAGCAAGTGACTACATGCTGTGAATGTATAAGTGAGGCGTAGAAAACATACATCTCTCTGCCCGGGTCGTGATCACTGGCCACGAGCTATGAGCATGCTTGTGTCCGGAAGCGGTATGAGAACCGGGCAAGTTATCGGGGCCACCAATTCAAAAGGCGAGGAACCCACCGAACGCCCCCTTTCCCCAAATGATATGTGGGCCACCGTCTACCAACATTTGGGCATCGACCATAACATGGCTTTTCCCGATCACTTTGGACGTCCCATGCCGATACTGCCCCATGGAAGTCCAATTCCTGAACTTGCTCCTGTCACCTGAGCCAATAAGTCAGGATCGTAAATCCAGAATCCTTGAAACTTTTCGGCATGAGATGTCGTTGAACCCCGCAATCCTGTTCAGAAATAATTTTCAGTTAACCGGACCTCAAACATAAAGAGGTAAAAAACCGGCCAAATTCTATTTATAAGGAGGAAAACTTTGTCATACATGAACAATAAAAAAATACTGAAATGGGCCGTATTGGTCATGATTGCCGGCAGTGTTGCTGTTGATGGTCGCGTCTTCACCGGGCAAGGCGGGAAGCAACTGGATGGAACCCTTCTCCAGTTTGATGGGACCAATGCCAAGATTCAGCGAAACAGTGATGGAAAAACCATCACCGTTCCATTCTCAAGATTATCCAAGGCGGACCAGGATTTCCTGCAACAAGGTAAAAAAAAGGGTAAGCCTGCCAAGACGGTAAAGATTCCAAAGCGAAAGGCCTTTCCCGGAACAAAGGAAGAAACAAGCAAGAAGGAAAATGTCATTCCAAGGCGACAAGTTAACCGCCTGCAAGAAACCGTAAAGAAGACTCCCCGAGGAGAGATTCTGACAATCAGCCGAAAAATTGATCAACTGCTCGAGGATGGTTACAAGAAATATGGAGTAAAAGCTCTCCCTGTTGTAAATGATGAAACTTTTCTCCGGCGGACCTACCTCGATATTGCCGGACGCATCCCCACCTATCAGGAAACCACATCATTTCTAAGGGACACCAGTACCAATAAACGCGGGGCGCTTGTGGACAATCTTCTGGATTCTGAAGGCTACAACAGTTACGCCTTCACATTCTGGGCGGATATCCTTCGCTTAAAAGACAGATTCGGAGGCGGAGGCGGCAACTACGGATCTCCTATTGCCTATATTAAGTGGGTCAAGGAGGCCATCCGTGATAACCTCCCCTACGACAAGTTCGTCCACCGACTTCTCACTTCAGAAGGCTTCTCATGGGATAATGGCGCAGTTGGATATTATATGAGGGATTCCGGGATGCCTCTGGATAACATGTCCAATACAGTTCAAGTCTTTCTTGGAACCCAGATGGTTTGCGCCCAATGCCACAACCATCCTTTCGATAAATGGACCCAGATGGACTACTATCAGTTGGCAGCATTTACATATGGTGCACACACCCGGGTAAACAGTCCGCTTAAGGGGAAAGCACAAAACCTGATGCGTCAGGAATTTGCCGCCAAGATCAAGAAGGAAGGCAAACCGTCCAAGCAACAGGCAAAAAAATACGAAAACGCCCTGCGCAAGAAGTTTGGTCGGGCCTCCAGTGAAATCTTCAAGCCAATTGCTTATGGAGTTCAGGAAATGCACAACCGCAATCTCCAGTTACCCCATGACTACCAGTACTCGGATGCCAAGCCAAAGCAGAAAGTCACCCCGGGGACTATTTTTGGGAACGAGATCGACCTGAAAGACAGCGAAGACCGCCGTGAAAGCTACGTCGAGTGGATGACCTCCCCGCAAAACCCTCGCTTTACCAAGGTCATTGCCAACCGCCTATGGAAACGTGTCATGGGCAGGGGCCTCATTGAACCGGTTGATGACATCCGTGATGACACTGAGTCTGCAAACCCCCAACTTTCAGAATATCTGGAGAAGCAACTGATCGCCCTTGGTTACGACATGAAGCAATTCCTTCGGGCAATCTATAATACCCGTGCCTATCAGGGGGAAGGATTTTCCGGGGAACTTTCAGTGGTGGACAAGTATCCCTTTCAGGGACCAATCGTAAAACGGATCAGTGCCGAGCAAATTTGGGATTCCTACGTGACGCTTGCCCTACCAAACCCCGATCATCGACTTGCCAGTCTCAAAAATGCAGACTCCAAGCTTGCGGCCTATAATCGCTATGAAAAAATCCTAAACTCCAAAAGCCCAGAGCAGGTTGTGGACATGATCAAGGAAGGTGCAAAATTGGAAGCCAGAACCAATGATGAAATGCGTACCATTCAGGAAAAAATTCTCAAGGCACAGGACAGGGAAGACTTCGCCATGGTCAGGGATCTAAAGCGTGAATACGGCATGAAACGCCGGGAACGGGAAAGCAATTACATGCTTCTAGCCACCGGGGGTATTGATGTCATGAAATCCAATGGTTCATCAGCCAAAGGCATGATGTTTTACAACCGAATGGAACCTGACCGCAATGAATCCGCCCAATGGAAAGGTTTCAATCGCAACCTTCTAAGGGCATCCGAACTGCCAAACCCAGCTCCGGCAGGCCACTTTCTTCGACAGTTTGGTCAATCCGACCGAGAACTGATCGAAAATGCATCAGACGATGCATCAATCCCACAGGTACTGACCCTTCTCAACGGTCGCCACCTATACGAGATTGTGAGGCCACAGGCACCACTAACCCTTAGCATCCGTGAAAAGGAAACTCCGAAGGAAAAAATTCGGGTAATTTACCTGAGTATACTCAATCGATTACCCGATGCCGACGAGATGGCCATCTGCATGGAAGTCGTAAACAAGCACCCAAACCTTACCCGTGTTAAATACGATCCCAAGAAATCCAGAAACCTGAGCAAATCCTACTTGGCCAGCCCATGGACAGACATTGTATGGGCCGTTCTTAATACCCAGGAGTTCCTGTTCCGCCTTTAAACAACAGCTTTAAAAAACAGTAAAAAATGAAACAACTTCTACTGAATTCAGACGACTTCTCTCGGCGACAATTTGTTGCACAGGCCGCCAAGACATTCCTCGGCGTCAGTGCCCTGCCCCTTTGCCTTAACAAGGCATACGCTGCAGGTCGCCTTGGAAGTGAAACCGTTCCCACAAATCGCCCATTGGCCCGCAACATCATATATTTATACATGAGTGGAGGAATGACACATCTGGATACCCTGGACCCAAAGCCTGGGACCGAGCAAGGTGGACCAGTCAAGGCCATTAAAACAAAGGCGGATGGTGTACAAATCTCCGAGTACATGCCTCTCCTTGCTGGACAGATGAACAAGGGTTGCGCAATTCGCTCCCTATCCTCAACCAAGGGTGCCCATGATCAAGGCCGCTACTTCATGCATACCAGTTATGCAAAGCGCGCCACAATCGTTCACCCCTGTATGGGTTCATGGACAACCCGTTTTCAGGACCGCTCCAACGGAACCCTTCCCGGCAGTGTCCTTATCGGGGGTGGCAGCCAATTCGCCGGAAGTGGATTCCTTGGTTCCAAGCACACACCTCTTGCAATTGGCAACCCCACAGCCGGACTACAAAACAGTAAACGCATACCAAACGTTACTGAGGAAAAATTCCACGACCGCCTCACACTCGCTAATCGTCTGGGCAAAAAGTTTCGAACCAAGTATGATATCACAGCAACAAAGGCCTACAGTGACATGTACAAGGATGCCATTAAGCTCATGAGCTCAAAGGACCTTCAGGCCTTCGACTTGAATAAAGAGCCTGAAAGCATGAAGGATTTGTACGGTGAGTCCACCTTTGGCCAAGGCTGCCTGCTGGCTCGCCGTTTGGTGGAGAATAATGTTCGCTACGTTGAGGTCAATCTTGGTGGCTGGGATACCCATCAGAATAACTTTGTAAGGGTGCCTGAACAAGCCGGGTATCTGGATCAGGGACTGGCTGCCCTGCTCAGAGACCTTGAAACCCGTGGCATGCTTGATGAAACCCTGATTGTTTTGGCCACGGAATTTGGACGGACACCCACAATCAACCAAAATGCCGGACGCGACCACTACCCGAAGGCCTTCAGTGGTTTTCTGGCCGGAGGGGGTATCAAGGGTGGCCAAGCCTACGGAAAAACGGATGAAGGTGGTGCAAATGTCATTGAGAACAAGGTTACGATTCCTGACTTCAATGCCACCATTGCCTACGCCCTTGGATTACCTTTGGGTCAAGTGGTCTACTCACCAAGCCGTCGTCCATTCACCATTGCCGACAAGGGACTCCCCCTTACGCATCTCTTCGTCTAAAGAACCTTGGAACCTTAATTTTTCACGGTAAGGATAGCATTGAGGGCCTTGCGTATGGCCGGATCGTCCCCATGGGGATCCTTGAATTCACGACAATAGTCATTGAGGTCACCCGCAAGGGAACGCACAACCTTCTTCAACCCGGGGTCATCTGCACGGTTGTTTAATTCATCTGGATCAGACTGAAGATCGAAGAGCCAGGGTCGATCCTCCGAGGACAGGACCAGTTTGTATCTATCAGACACAGCGCAAAGCCAGGGTTTTCCTCCACTGGTCGAGCGAATGCAGGTCACATCCTTCCAATCCTTCGCTTCACCGGTGAATAGGGATGAGGCATCCCGCCCCTGCTCCTTCCCTGCTGTCTTGACATCCATGAGCTTCAGCACCGTGGGCAGAAAATCAACACAACTCAGGGCTTGATTGACAACCGTTCCCGCCGGGACCTTGCCCGGACATCGAAGCAGGAATGGAATCCTAGCCGATCCCTCGTAAGGAACCCCCTTATTCAGTCGACCATGTTCTCCGCATAGATCTCCATGGTCACTGGTAAGCACGATAAGCGTGTTGTCGATCTGTCCATTTCTACGCAACGCTCCAAGAATGCGACCCACGTTGTCATCAATGCACTTCACCATGCCGTAATACTTTGGCATCAGCGTCCGTACGGTATCTGCGGTGATCCTGGGTGCACGCATACCCCAGCGTGGGGTTTGTTCCAGGGTCTTATCCAGTGAGCGCGGTATCGGGACAGTCACGTCCTGGTACCAATTATCATATGGTGCGCGTACAGTATTGGGACCGTGTGGGTCCGGCAGGCTCAACATGTAGCAAAAAGGCTTGCCCCTGTTCGTGTTAATAAAGTCGATTGCCTTATCCGCCAACCAGTCTGTTGCAAAAGACTTTTCATCAGCACCCTTAAGCCCGTAATCCGCTTTGTTGTTCTTGCGGGAGGCAACACGCGGCCCTTCAGGCGTATCCTCGAACATCTTCCAGTGACCTCGATTGAACATGAAGCGGTTATCCTCAAAACCAAACTTCCGTTTTGGAGCCCACTGTGGTTTTCCGTCACCATCGAGATGCCACTTGCCCCCAAACCCGGTTGCGTAACCCTTACGATGAAGAATCTCGGCAAATGTTATGATATCATCCCCCAACCGGATGTTATTGTTCGTGACAGGCGTATTCTGTGGATATCGCCCGGAGACCAGTGCTCCGCGTGAAGGAGAGCAAACCGGTGAGGTTGCATAAAAACTCGTAGCGATGGCCCCGGTGTTCCCGATCCAGTCGATGTGCGGCGTCTGCACAATCCGGCCTCCATAAGATCCAAGCGTCTTGAAGTGATGCTCGTCCGTCTGGATGACCAAAAGGCTAAGCGGTTCTGCAGAAAACAAGGAGATTGCAAAGAATAATAAAGATGGAATAGGGATAAACTGGAATTTCATCTGGCCATTCCTGACAAAGGCTGGATTTCGCTCAAGCGGAAAAAAATGGACGATGAAGAATTATCCAACAGTATGACATGATAAAATGCTCCCATGAATACCTACCACGAACTCGTTGAAAAATTTGCCTCAACACTGAAGGACGGCGGACAAATCCCCCTTGGTGGCTTTGCCCCCCTATCGAAACCAGTTCTTTCGGATAATGCCCCAAATGTGCTGATTTTCTCCCCTCACCCGGATGATGAAGTCATCATCGGGGGTCTCCCCATCCGCATGATGCGGGAATGTGGGATGCGTGTTATTAACATCGCTGTAACTCAAGGCAGCAAACGCGACCGTCAGGAGGAACGCTTGATGGAACTGGAGAACTGTTGCCAGCACATTGGATTCGATCTGATCACAACTCGGGAAGGTACCGGTCTTGAGCGAATCAACCGAAAAACCAGGGATGAAGACCCTTCACACTGGGAGGAATGCGTCGAGTGTATCGCTGGAATTCTGGGCAGCACCAAACCTCATAGTATATTCTTTCCCCATGACAATGACTGGAATTCAACCCATATCGGCACACACCTGCTGGTCACTGATGCACTGGCCAAGCTACCAGGTGATTTCACCTGCCACACCTTCGAGACCGAGTTCTGGGGAGCGATGGATAACCCGAACCTAATGATTGAGTCCTCTCACGATGACCTTGCCGATATGCTGACCGCCCTCTCCTTTCACGTCGGTGAGGTTCAACGCAATCCCTACCATCTACTCACACCAGCCTGGATGCAGGATAATGTCAGGCGCGGTGCCGAGCTGGTAGGTGGCCAGGGCGGAGACGCTCCGGACTTTACATTTGCCACGCTTTACCGGCAACAAAAATGGATCGGAAAAAATCTGAAAAATGAACCTCAAAGCCGCGCCCTCTCGGCTTCGGAAAACCCGGAAAAATTATTTTAACCAGCTGTTGCCGTGCGCACGAATCTACGTACCGCTTCATCAAGTTTGGCTCCCAAGAGTACACCGTAGCTAAGACGCACACAGTTGCGAGGCTGGCCTCCGGCGAGACACAGGTCACCGGGAACATAAAGGACCTTGTTGGCAAGGCAGGCTTCGCAGAAGTCTGAACCGATTGAGGTATCGAAACCCTCGGGGCCCTTTAGCCAGAAATACAGACCTCCGGAAGGCGGTTCCCATTGCCAACCTACATCAGCAAGACCTTCCGCCTCAAGAATGGCCTGAACTTGAAAAGCCTTGCCCTGATAGTGGGCTCGAACCGCGGCAACGTGGGCATCATAGGCATCAGTGGAAACCACACGCTCAATCAGGGCTTGTACAAAGTTACTGGAACCGAAGTCCTGATGCCCCTTGGCAAAAAGCATATTGTCCCGCCATTCCTGATGGTTGCAGATGCCAAAACCGGACTTTAGTCCACTGGCAAATGGCTTGTCAAATGTGCCAAGATAGAGGACAGGGAAACCATCAAATTCGGGCATCGAGAGAGTCGACATGGCAGACCACGGCTTCTCAAAATAAAGATCACGATAAGCGGCATCCTCGATAATGGGCAGGATGGCATTCCGTTCTCGGAGGAAGTTGGCAAGACCGGACTTGGCGGAGGCCGGTTGACTGCGCGAGGAAGGGTTTGAAAAATAACCCTCGATGTAGACGGCACGGACGCGTGCCCATTCCCCGGTTGACTGCATTTCCAAGAAAAGCTGTTCCAGTTTGCCGAAGTCAATCCCGGTATCGGGCGAATAGGGAATGGAACGAGCCTCCAGTCCAAGGCCCTGCAGCATCTCCATGAAGACAAAATAGGTTGGTTCCTCAACGAGAATAATGTCACCGGGTTCGCAAAGGACCTGCATGGAAAGGTAGAGGGCCTGCTGGGACCCCTGGGCAAGGAAGACTTGTTCCGGGGTGATACGGGATGCATCTTCGCCTTCATGGCGGGATACAATTCGACAAACAGCCTCCCGTAAACCTGTACGGCCCGCATTTGTTCCATATTGCAGTGTCTCGGGGTCGGACTCCGGGGCAGTCAACCCTGCAACAGCCTGGCCAACAAGTGACTTGGGAAGTTGGGTGTTATCCGTGAAACCGGCAGCAAGAGAAAGCATTGCAGGGTCGGCAAGGGCACGAGCCATGAGGTCGGTAATGACCGGTTCGGTCAACCGCTGGCCCATGGGCGAGAATTTGATTGATGTATCCATCCCCTATCCTGCCTTGGTTGCATTACGGATCGTACCGATGGGAATTCTTTGCCAGACACGTTCATGCGCATAGTAGATACCAAGCTTGGCAAAGAACTCGATCCCTCCGATTGATAATGCCTTCTTCACGGCATTTGGCTCCTCTCTTAAAAGCAAATATGCGACCAGTATAGTGGTCAGTGTCGCCAGAACGCGCCAGCTCAACCCCTTAAGAAGACTACGGAAGTGTGATTCCCTTGTTGCATTTTTGTCTGTGTCCATATTCAAGAAGGATTCAAATTTAAAGGCAAACCGCCAGATGGCCCAGAAAAGAGCAGCACGCACGAAAAACCGCAAGGACCCTTTCCACAAGAATAAAAAGGGGGATCGAAATTATCGGAAACCACCACCAGTGGCTCCAGTGATCCAGGATGAAGACTTCCTACTTGAATTGATTGAGAACATGGAGGCGCCCTTCCTTCTCTTTCTTGATCGTGTTCAGGACCCGCAAAACCTCGGTGCATGCCTACGAACTGCTGACGCAGTAGGCGTGGATGCAATCATCATCCTAAAGAACCGGGCCGCCCCCTTGACAGAGACGGCAGTCAGTATTGCACGAGGAGCAGCTGAGTATGTGCCTGTAGTTCAGGTGCGCAATCTGGCAGAGACCATGGCAAAGGTAAGCGAATATGGCATAAAATTGGTCGGATGCTCGGAGCACACTGATATAAACCTACATGATGCCGATTTAACCGGGGCAATCGGAATCGTAATGGGAGCGGAAGGAGAAGGACTCCGAAGGTTGTCCAGGGATGTCTGTGACACTTTGGTGAAAATACCCATGATGGGCCATGTTGAATGCCTCAATGTAAGCGTGGCAGCTGGCGTAACTCTCTACGAGGTAGTCCGACAAAGATTAATTGCGAACCAGCAAGGGCCTATTTCTTCCTAAAGAATGAATTCTGCAATGAAACCAAAATCAATTATCATATCACTACTCTTCATGATATCCAATTCGCTTCATACATCTGGAGCGGACTGGCCACAATGGAGGGGGCCTGACCGTAACAATATCTCAAAGGAAACTGAATGGACCGATGAGTGGGCCGGTGGTCAGCCAAAAGAAGTCTGGCGGAGTGAAGTACAGTTAGGTTTTGGTTCGATGGTTGTAGCGGACGGCCGTTTGTTCACAATGGGGCATGACGGCAAGGAGACCGTCACCCTCTTCTGCCTCGATTCCGAAACCGGAAAAAGAATATGGAAATCCTCATGGAAATCTGACCTTGGGGACAAATATTTCGAGGGAGGAGCAGTAACTACCCCCATTGTAAACAAAGAGCATCTCTATGTGCTTGGACGCTGGGGTAAGGTCTTCTGTATGAAGGCTGATAATGGAACGATGAACTGGCAACGGGATTTAGTTGAAGAAGAAGGTGTACGGTTGCCAACATGGGGATTTTCCGGAGCCCCAGTCATCGACGGGGAAAAAATCCTGCTAAATGTTGGTGAGGCTGGCATGGCACTTAGCAAGTCAACAGGAAAAACAATATGGAAGTCAGCAAATCGAAGTGCAGGATACTCCACCCCTGTAATCTTTGAATCTGCGGGAAAGGAATGGGCCATATTCTCCTCAGGGAAGCAATATTCTGCAGTGGATATCGCGACAGGAAAGCCTTGGTGGAGCTTCCGCTGGTTAACGCGATACGGAGTTAATGCAACAGACCCAATCGTGACAAAGGAAGGACATGCATTCATCTCCAGTGGATACGGAAAAGGGTCTGCCCACATCAAGATGTTCAAGGAAGATCCTGAAATCTTATGGAAATCCCGCGATTTAAAAAACCAGACATGCACCAGCCTTTTGATTGATGGATATCTTTATGGTGTGGATGGTGACACAACCCAAAAGGCCAGCCTAAAGTGCATCGATCTAGGCACAGGAAAGAAGCGTTGGACATATGAAGGTTTTGGTTCAGGAAATATCTTGGCTGCCAATGGGAAGTTGATTTGCCTGAGTGGAAAAGGTGAGCTTCTGGTCGCCCCTGTTTCCCCAAATAGTTTTAAACCAACAGCGAAAGCCCAAGTACTGGAGGGAAAGTGCTGGAATCCTCACATTCTGGTAAATGGCTACCTATATTGCCGAAATGCTACCGGTGAATTGATCTGCCTCGATTTGCGTAAATAAATTATTGGAGTAACGTAACAGTAAAATATGGTTTCTCAGCGTTTCCTATAGTCACCCCGGCTGAAATATTTCTCGAGCCAAATATAGGCACAAATAAAGAAGTAGCGGCTCCCCATCTCCTTGATCTTAAATTTGGCGGTTCCACTCGTTCGATTGCGCCAAGAGATGGGAACGACAGTCCACGTGAAACCGCGGACAATGGCCTTGAGGGGTAGCTCCACCGTAAGATTGAAATGAGGAGAGATTAGGGGACGACAACCGTCTATAACCGTCTTCCGGTACGCCTTGAAGGCATTGGTGGTATCGTTCAGTTTGATACGAAAAATAACCTTTATGAAAAAATTGGCGAGTCGATTAATGAAAAGCTTAAATCTGGGATAATCGATAACCTCGGAATTGGAAATAAACCGGCTCCCAAATACACAATCATGACCTTCATTGAGTTTTTTCCAGTAGCTTACAACATCTTCCGGAGAATCCGACTGATCGGCCATAAAAATAACAACGGAATCCCCTTGCACAGCATCAAGACCACAAACGATTGCACGGCCAAAACCATTCAACCCCAAGTTCCGGACAGGGTGCAAGGTATCGATCTCCCCGACCAAGGTCTGTAGAACATTCCATGAATCATCTGAACTGCCATCATCAACAACAACCAATTCATGCGGCACCCCGGCTGAAGAAAGAACACCGGTAAGCTTTCTTACAGTGCAAGGCAGAATCTCGCTCTCGTTTCGAGCTGGTATGACTACTGATAGTAGACTCAGTGAATCTGGAATGTTTCCACTCATTGGTTTTAATCCACACCTGAAATCTTGAGCCAATCAGTATTGGCCTTGGCATGATCCAAGGTTTCTGCAAAAATTGCATCCAAGCTAGTCTCGGCTTTCCAGTCCCAGTGTTCTGAAGCAACAGCAGAATCCATAACAATCCAAGGGGCATCATAGGGACGCTCATCATTACTGGGAGCAACACCTTGTTCACAGATTGTAGAAGCACACCAATCCGAAAGTTGCTTCAGTGAAAAGGAGTTATCCAGTCCACCGCCAAGGTTAACCATACGCGGACGGTCAGTCCCCGAATACTGCATCTGCTTCAGAATTATCTGCGCAAGGTCTCGGGGGTGAAAACAATCCCGAACCTGAAGACCCGACCCGGAAAATCCAATGTATTTTAACGGACGTTTCCTTAGCCAGGAATTGATCCAGAAGCTAATGATTCCTTGGTCCGGACGGCCGAATTGACC
>JABJCN010000246.1 GCA_018668635.1 Opitutia bacterium | reverse complement strand
CGGTTCCCGTTGTTGACGAAGCTGATGTCCCACCCCTTCTGGGAATAGTCCGCCACGCGACGGGTCAGCTTGACCGGCACGGGCTTGCCTTTGCTTGGGCGAATTTCCGCCTCCACGCGAGTAAGCACAAAGTTTCCATTGCTGTAGCGGCCGAGGCTCTTGTTGGGAATCCGGGCGTCCGGAAGGCACTCCAATAGAATCCCTGCAAAGGCGCCGGGCGCCAAGGTAGATTCGATTTCGTAAACGTCATGGACCGGATTCTTCCCACCGGGCAACCACGAACCATCCTCTTGTTTCTTGAAAGTCGCCCCACCCGTGCTCTTCACTTTCTCCCCGCTCAAGGAAACCCAGACCGGCTTGTCCTGATTGTGGGCCTGAGCCTTTCTTTCGGCAACCAACCACTTTTCGAAGGCAGCGGACAGGTTCGCCTTTTGAGCCTGCTCGGCGGTTTGCTCGGCCTCCTTCAACTTCGCCTCCAATTCGGCCTGCTTCTTCTTGTGTTCGGCGCTGGCCACCTTGATGAATGGCATCGTATTGAATCCGTTCTTTCCATTGGCAGCCAGAACACCGCTCTCGTCGTTGGAATTGAAAAAGGCGAAGAACTCGAAAAATTCCTTCTGGGAAATCGGATCGTACTTGTGGTCATGACAACGGGCGCAAGTCATGGTCAGGGCCAGCCAGGTCGTTCCGGTGGTCTCGACCCGGTCGATCACGGTCTCCACGAACCATTCCTCGACGATCCGGCCACCTTCGCCGTTGAGGCGATGGTTCCGATTGAACCCGGTGGCCACGATTTGGTCATCGGTCGGGTTCGGCAACATGTCACCCGCCAGCTGCTCGATCGTGAACTTATCGAAAGGTAAATTTCGATTGTAGGCATCGATCAACCACTCCCGCCACAACCACATATCCCGGCTCCCGTCGCTTTGAAACCCGTTGCTGTCCGCATAGCGGGCCAAGTCCAACCACTCCAAGGCCATACGCTCCCCGAAGTGGGGGGAGGCAAGCAAACGGTCCAAGGCCTTTTCGTAGGCATCGGTCGTTGAGTCCTTGGCAAAGGCATCCATCTCTTGGATCGTGGGAGGCAAACCGGTCAGGTCCAAGCTCGCCCGCCTGAGCAAAGTCTCCTTGTCTGCCTCCTTTTTCATGCTCATCCCCTCCTCCTGCAAGCGCCTTTTCAGGAAGGCATCCACAGGGTGCTTCGTTTCGGAATAAACCGGTACCTTGGGGCGTTCCGGAGCGATGAAGGCCCAATGCCCCTGATACTCGGCACCCTGGTCTATCCATTGGCGCAGGGTCTCCTTTTGCTCCTGCGTAAGAGACTTTCCACTGTCAATTGGCGGCATGTGGTCATCATCGTTCTTGGACAGGAATATCCTGTAGACTAATTCACTCTCATTAGCATTCCCCTTGATGATGACCGGATCTCCGGACTTGGCTGCTTTGAATGCAGCATCTTCCTGGTCAAAACGCACTCCGCCCTTCCTCTCTTTTTCATCAGGTCCATGACAATGAAAACAGGCATTCGACAGAATGGGACGAATGTCCCTGTTAAACTCCAGCTTCTTTTCAGCTAAGGATGTAATGGTTAAGAAAACAGAGAAAATGGAGATGGAAAATGGATGCTTCACAAATGATTTATGATATTTATTATAAAATGTAGCGAGGGTCAGAAACCTTGCAATGAAAGTTTGGATTAGAAAGTTTGGATGACTAAAGGAGCCTTGCTTTAGATTATTGGCGACATGAATTACAAATGCAGTGAAGAGCGCAAACCACAACCGTAGTGGGGTCTTCGGTATTTCAAGCAATAATATCATTTACCACATGCCCATGGACGTCTGTAAGCCGAAAATAACGTCCCTGAAACCGATAAGTAAGGCGTTCATGGTCAATGCCAAGAAGGTGCATGATGGTGGCTTGAAAATCATGAACGTGCACTGGTTTATGAACAGCATTTATACCGAGGTCATCCGATGCCCCATGAGTTAGACCTGGCTTTACTCCCCCACCCGCCAGCCATGTGGTAAATGCATATGGGTGATGATCACGCCCCCAGCGCTTGCGATTCTTTATATCCCCCTGTATAAAGGGTGTTCGCCCAAACTCGCCACCCCAGATAACAAGTGTATCATCAAGGAGTCCTCGCATCTTGAGGTCTCGCACAAGGGCGGCGCTTGGTTGATCCGTATCCCGGCACTGATTGTAAAGCTCGGTAGTGATGCTATTATGCTGATCCCAACCGGCATGCATGCATTGAATAAATCCGACACCGCGCTCAGCAAGCCTGCGGGCCATAAGACAATTGTAAGCGAATGTTCCGGGTTCACGAACCTGCGGGCCATACATGTCAAGAATATGATCCGGTTCACCTGAAAGATCCGTCAGTTCCGGTACGGATGTCTGCATGCGATAAGCCATCTCATACTGGGCAATACGTGTCCGAATCTCAGGGTCACTGGTCTGCCGGTACTTCAATTCATTCAATGCGGCAAGGTCATCGAGCAGGCCACGTCGAAGCTCTGGCTTCATCCCATCCGGATTTTTAAGATAGAGTACCGGATCCCGGCTCCCCCTGAACTTAACCCCCTGGAAACGGGTGGGAAGAAATCCGGAACCCCAGTAAAAATCGTAGAAAATCTGGCCACAACTCGTACCCTTGCTGACAGAAGTCATGGCCACAAAGCCCGGAAGCTCCTCGGCTACGGAGCCCAAGCCATAGTTTAACCAGGCACCCATGGTGGGCCGCCCCGGAATCTGTGCTCCACTCAAGAGAAAGGAGATGGCCGGCGCATGGTTGACCGCATCTGAATGCATGCTCTTTATGAAGCAAAGCTCATCCGCGACCTTGCCTGTATGAGGCATAAAATCACTAACCCAGGCACCGCTCTTGCCATATTGATGGAAAGGTTCGACCGACTCCAGCATGAGCTTCCCCTTGGGATTGCCGGTCATGGTACTGAAGCGCTTTGTGCCGAGATACTCCTGCGGGACGGGCTTGCCATGCATCTCATGCAGACGAGGCTTGTAGTCAAAGAGATCAACGTGGGTGGGAGCACCATTCTGAAAAAGGTAAATGACCCGCTTGGCCTTGGGGGCAATGTGTGGCAACCCGGGCAAACCGCCCTTCCCTCCCGGTTGAGACCCCAAAAGATTATCCCGTCCCAATAAACCAGCAAGGGCGGCCACTCCTATACCAGTGGCATTTTGACCAAAAAACTGACGGCGATTGATATCCAGTTGATGATCAAGAACCGGTGATGGAGAAGCAGGATCAAGAATTTTCCAAGTATCATTCATGCAAAAAATTTCATTCCTTATTCAATGATTCATCCAGGTTAAAAAGATTGAGACAGAGGGAAGTCCATGCCGCCAGTTCCAGAGGATCCCGCTTGGGCTCAGCCTTAAACTCTCCATGAGAAAGAAATTTTTTAGCAGCTTCGGGATCAGCGATGAAGCTTTGGGAGGATCGTGCAAGGCTACGCCTCCATATATCAATTTCGGCCATGGCTGGTTCCCGGCTCAGGACAGTTCGGCAGGCAAGGCGGATCCGGGACTTATCATCCCTCACCTCCCCCATAACTTTCACGGCAAGAGCCCGGGCGGCTTCAACATAGGTAGTGCCATTGAGTGTCGTAAGGGCATGAAGGGGCGTGTTGGTTCTCAGTGGCTTGACCTCGCAGATCTGGCGTTTTGCTGAATCAAAGAAAATGGTCGGCCCCACAATCCGTCGCCAAAATGTGTAAAGACTACGGCGATAAAGTTTGGAACCCGTGTCCTTCCGGTATTTCTTTTTACCGAAAGAAGTCTCCTCCCATACTCCTGCGGGTTGATACCCGTTAACAGGTGCTCCACCGATTTCTGGGTTGAGAAGTCCCGAGGCACCCAGCGCCTGGTCCCGAATCATCCAGGAAGGCATCCGGAATCGGGGTCCACGTGCTAAAAGCCGATTCTCAGGATCCTGCTCATAGGCTTCTGGGGAAGAAATCATGGAACTACGCTGATAAGCCTCACTGGTAAGAATTGTTCGTAAAAGGTTCTTAAAATTCCATCCAGATTCCATGAACTCAACCGCCAACCAGTCCAACAGTTCCGGGTGAACAGGGTACTCAGCCTGAACTCCGAAGTCCTCGGCTGTCTTCACCAACCCAACGCCAAAGAGCATTTGCCAGAATCGATTGACGGTGACCCTTGCAGTAAGTGGGTTGTCACGTGAAACCAACCAGCGGGCAAGGATCAGTCGATTTGTCTTTTTCGTATTTGGCAGAGGGGGAAGGAATGCCGGAACAGCGGACTCAACAACCTCCCCCCGCTGATTGTAAAGCCCCCGGTCGAGAATAAAGGTTTGGCGGGGTTTCGCCATATCTGCCATGACCATTACCTTAGGCATGGAAGCCCGTATCGACTTGATTTTGGCCTCAGTGGATGACAGCTGTCTGCGCAGACCACCCAGTGCCGTATCTGTAGACTGATAGGCCTCTCGAATTATTTTCCTCTGAGAATCGTTACGCTTGTCGCGTTGAGTAAGAAGAGCGGTCATCAGACTGCCTTTGTGATTACTCAAAACCGGTGTCGAAATATCAGTTCTGGATAACCGAAAATGCCCAAGGTTGTGATGCTTGTGAGCGGAATTGAATTTCAATGTTACCCGTAATGAGGAACCATTCGGAACATTAACAACCTGCTTCAGACGAAAAACAGCTGCATGATCGCGATCAATAGACTTTCCATTCCATATAGCCCACCCGGAAACAGGATTGTTGTCGAAAGCATTTTTTATTTTAAGGCTCCCCTGCTCAAAAGTGGCCTGGGCCGTCTCGATATCAAGATTCTCAATCTCAACCTCGTCCGGACTCACGAGCTGGAACCGGATATCCGTAAGTACAAAATTGCCACTATCTGAACGAGCGAGTCCGCCATGGGTCATCTTTGGATGACGAACGGCGTCCAACAGGAAGCCGCTGACCCTGCCTACCTTGAGCGGATATGACAGTTGGTATTCATCCTTGTCCGGATTTTCCCCGGAGGCATAAACAAATCCGCCATCCAGAATCTCAAGGGTCTGTCGGTTGGCCTTGACGTTTGATGGCTGAAGGGGATGCCAAGGATTGTTAGAGGCCTTTTCCTTTGTCTTTTTTTCCCAAGCAATCTGGGCATCGATTGATTTCTTCAAATGCTTTTCAATCTCGACCCGCAATCGAGGAAGATTCGCCTCAGCGGTCGCTAGTGTTGCATTCAACGCTGGAGTTCCAGTCGAAAGTATAGGTGGCGTCTGGGCATTGCCACCACCGCCATTGACCGGTGTCTGGTTAAAGAAAGCATTGAGTTGGTAATATTCCCGTTGCAGTAAGGGATCAAATTTATGATCATGACAACGACAACAGTTCAAGGTCAGGCCCAACCACACTGTTCCCATTGTTTCGGTCATATCAAATACATAGTCGACTCGATTCTCCTCTGCAATACGCCCCCCTTCCCCGTTGATCATATGGTTGCGATTGAAACCAGTTGCCAAAATCTGATCTTGTGTCGCTTCCGGCAATAAATCTCCAGCCAGTTGCCATATTGTAAACTTGTCGAAAGGAAGATTATTGTTAAAGGCACGAACCACCCAGTCTCGCCAAGGCCACATGGTACGCTCTTTGTCCCCCTGGTAGCCATTGGAATCAGCATATCGAGCAGCTTCCAGCCAGTCCCATGCCATTCGCTCTCCAAAAGCAGGTAGATCGAGGGTTCGGTCAACAAGCCTTTCCCAAGCCCCCGGTTGCTTGTCAGCAAGAAAAGCATCGACCTGTTCAGGAGAAGGTGGCAAGCCGGTCAGGTCGAGGGAAAGTCGACGAATAAGGGTCTCCGCTTTGGAACGGGGATTGGCGTTAATACCCTCCTTCTTCAGGCGATGATCAAGAAATACATCCACGGGGTTCTTTCTTAAATTCTCCAGTACCGGACGATTAATTCTACCAAAGGCCCAATGCCCTCCCCATTTTGCTCCACTCTGAATCCATTCCTGCAAGTCAGAAACTTCCTTTGAGGTTAATGAGTGGATAGAATCAGGGGGGGGCATCTGTTCATCCGGATCAGAAGAAAGAATACGGCGAACCAGTTCACTTTTTTCCAGATTTCCCGGCATGACTGCAAATACCCCATCACGCTCCGTCTTGGCCCCGGACTCCACATCAAGACGTAATCCACCCTTCCGTTCCTTTGCATCGGGGCCATGACATCGATAACAATTGTCAGAAAGAACAGGCTGAATATCCCGCGCATAATCAACATCTGCCGTGGTAAAAACGGGCATTAAAAGACCCCATACCAAGAGGCAACCAATAATCCTGGCAATCATCCTGTAAGCAAACTGATTATAGATACGACATTGAGAGAGATAAGGACAAATGGTCGGGCGAAAATCTTATGAGAATTGATAAAAATCAACTAATAATCTCTTTGACCACTCTCGCCCTCTCCACCCCGGTCAGTTTCTGGTCAAGACCTTGGAATGGAAAGATCAGTTTCTGGTGGTCCACTCCAAGCAGGTGTAGCATGGTGGCATGCAGATCCCGCACGTGGACGGGATTCTCGACCACGTTATAGCTGAATTCGTCAGTCTTGCCATAGTGCATACCGCCCTTGATGCCACCGCCGGCGAGCCATCCCGAGAAACAGCGGGGATGGTGATCTCGTCCATAGTTTTCGCGTGTAATGTTGCCCTGGCCGTAAACGGTGCGCCCGAATTCACCGACGAAAACGACCAGGGTATCCTTGAGCAGTCCCCGGGTCTTGAGATCCTTCAGCAAGGCAGCCGTTGGTTGGTCCACGTCCCTGCATTGTCCCCTCATATGTTTAGGCAAACTGGAGTGATGATCCCAACCACGATGAAAAAGTTGCACGAATCGAACATCTCTCTCCACCATCCGGCGGGCAAGCAGGCAATTCCTGGCGTAAGAGCCCAATTTGTTAACCTCCGGACCATACATATCCAGGACTGCCTTCGGTTCCTTGGAAATATCGGTCAACTCGGGGACGGATGACTGCATACGAAAAGCCATTTCCTGCTGGGCGATGGTCGTTTGTATCTCGGGATCCCCGATCTCCGCCAAATGCTTGCGATTCAGGGCTCCCAGGGAATCCAGCATACTACGTCGCACTTTGCTGTCTATGCCCTTGGGGTTAGAGAGAAAGAGAACCGGGTCTCCCACTGTTTGAAAGGAAGTCCCCTGATACTTGGAAGGAAGGAAACCACTCCCCCACAGCCGCGCATAAAGTGCCTGCACGTTCACCCGGCCGCTCCAAAAGGCCGAAGGCAAAACCACGAAGTCCGGCAAATCCTTGTTCAATGAGCCCAATCCGTAGCTCAACCAAGACCCCATGCTGGCCTTTCCGGGGGTTTCCGAGCCGGTGCAAAAAGAGGTCTTCCCGGGATCATGATTGATGGCGTTGGTGTTGAAGGAATGGACAAGGCAGAGGTCGTCCGCAGACGCAGAAAGGTGAGGAAGCAGTTCGCTCATCCAAACCCCACTTTTTCCCTTCTGGGCGAACTTGAACGTAGTTGGTGCCACAAGCTGCTGCTTACCCCGGGTCATCGCGGTAACGCGTTGACCCTTGCTTACGGATTTCGGCAACTCGGTCTTGAAGAGCTTGTGTAGGTCAGGCTTGTAATCGAACAAGTCTACCTGGCTCGG
>JABJCN010000046.1 GCA_018668635.1 Opitutia bacterium | reverse complement strand
TTAAAACGCGCGTTCTTAAAGACGGGGAATGGAGCGCTCTTTCGGAAGCCTATTTCCAGCTCAAGTCTGTGGTGGATGCTACATCCAGTATTGCCGTTACGGCCATCAATTATAATCCATTCAAACCTCTCCCTGCAGAACTGGCAGTTGACCCTGGTCTCATTGCCGAGGATTTTGAATTTATTGAGTTGACGAATTCAGGCCCCATAGGGGTTGATTTGGAGGGTGTTCGTTTTGAGGCCGGCAATCCATTTGATGAGTTCATCTTTGATTCGCATACCCTTGAAGCTGGTGGTCGTATCCTTTTGGTTCACAACAAATCAGCCTTCGAGATTCGCTATGGAGCCGGTTTACCCATAGTCGGAAACTACACCGGAAAACTTAGCAACAAGGGCGAAGCCATACGGTTGCTGGCCGCCGATGGTTCTCAAATTGCCAATTTCCAATATGGGAGTTCCGGCTCTTGGCCGGGACGTTCAGACGGGAAGGGAAGTGTTCTTGAGATCATTGATCCTGCAAAATCTGCGAGTGATTCATCTAATTGGCGATCCAGTAAGGTATTCCTTGGAACACCAGGTTCCTCTTCCCCGCCAATAATCCTTCCGGGTATTCTCATTAATGAGGTACTTACACATACCGATTTACCACTTCTTGATACCATTGAACTCTACAATCCTACAAATGATGCCGTTGACCTGTCGGGCTGGTGGCTTAGTGATTCAAACGCAAACTACATGAAGTTTCAGATTCCTGTGGGGACAACGATTGGAGCAGGCGACTATGCGGCTTTTGATGAAACCCATTTTAATCCAACACCTGAAACACCGAAAGAAACCCATTTTTCTCTCAATAGTGCAAATGGTGATGAGGTTTATCTTTTGTCCGGCATCCCTGGGAAGCCCAACCCCGTGGGGTTTGTTGACAGAGTAGCGTTTGGTGCTGCTCTTAATGGTATTTCGTTTGGCCTCGTCCCCAATGGTTCACCTTCCGGAGTACTCTTTCCGAATATAGCTCCCAGTATTCGCGGAATCAATAGTGCTCCAAAATTTGGACCTGTTCTTTTCAGCGAAATCCTCTACAATCCTGATGTCGTAACTGGCCAGGATTTCAATGACTTGGAATACTTGGAAGTTTTTAATTCAGGTAGGGCTGCAGTAAGTCTTGCAAACTGGCGAATACAAGGGGGCGTGGACTACAGTTTTCCTGATGGGACGATCTTGGGACCAGCACAGGCGTTGGTTGTTCTTAGTTTTAATCCCCTGAACCCCTTGA
The DNA here is from genome assembly GCA_018668635.1 of Opitutia bacterium. Lineage (GTDB taxonomy): Bacteria > Verrucomicrobiota > Verrucomicrobiia > Opitutales > JABJCN01 > JABJCN01. The sequence continues at coordinate 3,284 of JABJCN010000046.1, read as the reverse complement.
ACAAGGACAAGGTTTTACTTTTTGAAAAAACCTATGGTTTGACTCTGGACGCTCATTTTCTTGGTGGTTATTCTGGTAGCCTCTCCAACACTGGCGAAAGACTGTCGTTACATATGGTGGATATCTCTCCTCTCGAAGCTCCTAGCGTAATTCCAAATCCATTACACGACGAGGTTCGTTACGAAGTTATTCCGCCTTGGGCGAGTGCTTCCGGAACCGCCAAGTCAATCAATCGTCTCGAACCGGCACGCTACGGAAACGACTCCACTAGCTGGGTCCTTGATGAACCTACCCCGGGCCAACATGGAATTCCTGTGCCTGATACTGATTTGGATGGACTGCCTGACACTTGGGAACTGGAGTACTTCGGGGATATTGACCAATCTCCGGAATTAGACTTTGACTCGGATGGTCTAACCAACCTTTTGGAGTTTGCTCTCGCTTCCAATCCTGCTAATCCGGGTTCTGTTCCGGTCTATTCCACCGGTCTACATCTCGATACCGAATCTTATTTTACCTTTACCTACACACGTCGTGCCGGTGAATTGGGACTGCAGTTTAATTTGGAGTTTTCAAATAATTTAAAGGCATGGGAGCCTGCTGAAAACTATATCGAGATTGCCGCGCCGACAGTATTTCATCCCGATGGGACTGAAACTCTCATCCTTCGTGATACCCGGCCTGTTCATCTCTCCGATATGCGCTTTCTTCGCTTGAGGGTCTCATCTGAGTAGCGCAATGGCACCAGTTCTGCTTGTGACAGACCTTTGGTGATGGATCATCTTGCGTGAATGCCCTAATGTGACCTTACGCCATCAGGGGTCATAATTTTTTGAATCCTGATGGCTTATTCTATCCATTCACTGATTTTAATTGTTCGAGTAGCCCTTTTGCTGCGGTTTTGGGTGTAGGGCGACTGGCGTTCCAGAGAGGAACTGCCTTCGAGGATTCGGTCAATGAATCTCTCTCGTGGGATCGACTTAATTCCTGCATCTGTTCGCAAATACGCTCTTGGTGTTGGATGAGGGCCTGGATTTTACGAAGGTTCAGGACCTGTGAGTTTTCGGTTTCTCTTTGTGTGTCTGGGTGGGTTTTTGTGTCCATTTACTATCTAATATTAAAGTTACGCCCACACCTAACTTTATATTAATTAAATTTACAACAAAAAAAACACAGAAAAAAAACAGATTAGGATTACTACTGGAGGGATGAGAAAATCTTATCAGGATGCTGTTCACCTTGTTTCACCAAAATGTAATGAACGTGCTCTTCTTCATCTTATGCACACTGATCATCGGGTTCTTTAAATTGAACTCCCAAAATAAATTCTCACGTAGTTTACATCATTTTCAAAATGGGCGATTTGGAAAAAGTGGCAGAGAATTTATTTTCACAGTCGCCCCCATTTGTTCATGGTCAAATACCTATTGAATCATCAGGATCCATTAAGGCAACAGCACTGGTTTGCTCGGTTTGATAAGATTCGAGGCGCAGTGCGATGCGCTGTCCTTCGGAGAACTACAATTTTTGAAGAAAAACTTGTAATTTTTTGGCTAAAGAAGGTCCTATGCCCTCGACTTTCTCGATTTCCTGGGCAGAGGCCTTCTTTAGATTGCTAATCGACTTGAAGTGACGGAGCAATTGCTCCCTGCGCATGGGACCAATCCCGGGAAAATCATTGAGTATTGAATCGCGGATTCGTTTACTCCGGAGTTCCGCATTGTAGGAATTGGCAAAGCGGTGCGCTTCGTCGCGAAGACGCTGAAGAAGTTGAAGACCCAGGTCCCGTCTGGGTAGTCGAAGATCTTCTCGGTTGTCCGGGAAGACAATACTTTCCTCCTTTTTTGCAAGTCCCACAATTTCTGGAACAGGGAGACCGAGTTTTTTAAAGGCAACGAGGGCCGCATGTACTTGACCTATCCCGCCATCGATAACAACCAGATCGGGGAACGGCTTTTGTTCGTCGTGAAGCCTTTTGTATCTACGGCCAACAACCTCGTTCATGGCGCGGAAATCATCATTGCCAATGAAGCTTTTTATTTTGAAACGTCTGTATTGATTCTTATCCGGCGCTCCATTATGATAATGGACCATTGATGCGACGACAAATGACCCAGATATATGAGATATATCGAAGCACTCAATGTGGCTGGGCGTCCCTTTTAAATCAAGCGCTCGCTTCAGAGCGGCAAGACTTTCACTCGTATCCTTTCTTGAGCGCGGGTCGTGTATAAACTTTCGCGTTGGAGATATGGTTCTTCGGAGCGCTTGGCAGAGGTCACGTAGTTTAGCCGCTTTTTCAAATTCGAGATTCTCTGCTGCTTCCTGCATTTCATTTTCTAGTTCACCCAGCCATTCCTTCGATTTCCCCTTGAGAAATTCGCAGGCTTTATCAACGCGGGTGCGGTATTCATCCAACGTCATCTCGTTTGGGTGTCCGTATATTTCCGCCCTTACATCCTGATACAGGCGCAATTTATTTTCGGAGATTAGGGTGGGTCGGGCACTTCCTTGTAATATTCCAAATTTGCGTTGCATTTCAGCAAGAGTTGCGCGCACTAGTTTGGCATAGGCGAAGGGCCCAAAATATTGTGATTGGTTATCTTTTTTTGTCCGAACAAGATGGAAACGCGGGATGGGATTATGGGTATCAACCCGGATCAGGAGGAATCGCTTGTCGTCCGTAAAGTCAGTATTGTATCGCGGCTTGTATTCCTTGATTAATTTACCTTCCAGGAGGAGGGCCTCTGCCTCGGAACGCACCTCTATCGTATCCAGGTCCCTTACAAGTTCCACCATTGCGACGATCTTTGGTTGATCAAAGCTAAAGCGTCTTGATGGCTGGAAGTAAGTGGATACGCGCTTCTTAAGATCCTTTGCTTTTCCCACATATAGGATTTCTCCGAATCGGTCCTTCATGATGTAGACACCCGGACAGTGCGGGAGTCGCCGGACTTTTTCCTTTAAATCATTGGAGGGTGTCGCCATGGTGTGCTACTTTCCTTAAGTTTTTCCCTTAGCATTTGCAAATCCTAGAATATCTTAAATCTTTTTATGAAGAAAGACGTTAAAGTCGATGTCATCAATCTCGGCGATGAGCTTTTGCTTGGATTGCGAGATAATGGCCACCTGACCTATCTTGGCAGGGAGTTAAAGCGGCACGGGTTGGAAATCCGCCGAAACCATGTGGTGCGAGATGATCCGGATGAGATTCGTGATGTTTTTCCCAGGATTTGGTCTGATGCAGATCTTGTTATCACAACGGGCGGTCTTGGGCCAACATC
>JABJCN010000220.1 GCA_018668635.1 Opitutia bacterium | reverse complement strand
GCTCAGGATGAGCCCCCAATCGCATGGCCTTGGATGAGCCCGGCAGATACACCAAAATCTATTGGAGGTGCTACAGAATCGCAACCCTTGGGAAACTTATTGGCTTGGCTCAATAAGCAAAATCCAGCGAAACCTAAAAATCATAACGATGAGCTCGATGATTTTTCTAATCCAGGAAAGGCCCTCGCTTGGCTTCTTGGCCGTGCTGCACCAGACGGTGAAAGCGCTAGTCTTTCAGAGGCCCGTAAGCAAGCGGCTATAATGGACTGGCTTTTTGTGTTACAACAAGACTCCACAACGAATCCCGACGCACCAGCAGTTGACAGTGACTTGGCAGGTGTTCTGGATTGGTTTCGCAGGGAAGGCGGTGGTGCGGGCGATAAGCCTCCCAATCAAACAGTCTTAACTGGAGCCACACAGCAACTCGCACACTGGCTTGTTCAGGCAAGTGATCAGGGTAATGGTGCCGGAGATTCGAGAGAATCTCTTGGCGACAACTCGAATGCTATGATTGAATGGCTGGCTCAAGGCCGCGAGACGTTGGATTTGACTAATTCATCAAGTAGTCGCAGCCGTGATTTAAAATTTCCGTTCCGTCCTGCACCCGGAAGTTCGACTACCGCTGAAATCGATGGAAAGAATATTGTAACTGATGGTCCCTTTCCTTTCGCGTCACTGCCTAAAAATAACTCCTTACCTTCATCGAATCAGTCTGTCCCTCTTCGAGGGAAACTTCATCAGTGGCTACAGCATCCCGGCACAGAGTCGGTGGTGGTAACTAAGAGTCGTTCAAATGCATTACAGGAAACAGTTAAATATTCGGCTGCATTTTCTTGGTTATTAAGGGGTGCAGATTTTTCCAAAGAGAACCGCTCTACTGCTTTGCCTATTTCCAGTTCACAATCCGTCAACCATCGTCCTGATCTCGCTGCCCAAGAACATGTGACAGAGGCGCTTCGCTGGTTTAATAAAGGCTCTGGCCAACGTCGTCACCGCCTTCATGCTGCTACTGACGCTGAGTCTGAAACCTCATCCCAAACTCCCTGAAGAGGGGGGCGTTGGGCGACTGTAATGGAACGGGACCAACTGTGGAAGGCCTTGTTTCTTCCTGGCCTTGCCGACGATTTTTTCTTCTTCGCTGAACCACCGGTATTTTGTCCAGAGGAATCTGAATACTTCCCGCCTAATGCGTTACTGCTTGCCGAGCTTTGCCGTTGGGTTTATAATACGGACAACGAAGTATCCAGATCACAGGTAACCACGGAAGCATTTCCAAATCCTCACCTTGAAAAAGTTGGCTTACTTGAAGAACGGCATTTCATGCTGGAACAGGCTCAGGCAAGCCTCGTTCGGGCGGAGAATGGAAGCTTCCATATCGTGGTTTTTCGTGGAACGAGCAAGTTACAGGACTGGCTGTCCAACCTGAACGCGCCGACGGTCCGCTGGTGGGGGAAGGGGACTGTACACAAGGGATTCATGGAGGCGTTTGTCAAGATATGGGAACAACTGGCCCCTGTCCTGCAAGATATAGAGGGTCCAGTCTTCTACACCGGACACAGTCTTGGTGGTGCGCTTGCCACGCTGACCGCCTCTCTGCGCGCACCTCAGGCACTTTATGTCTTTGGGTCGCCGAGGGTGGGAAACCGTACCTTTGCCGAATCCCTGGAGCATGTTGCAGTCCACCGAGTGGTCAACCGACGGGATGTTGTTTCAACCCTCCCGCTCCCTGGCGGGCCTTTGGATTATACCCATGTAGGCAAGGCAAGACGTCTGGGTACCCTTGCGCGATGGAACCTGCTACGTCTTTTTGCAAGGTTTCGCATGCTTTGGAATCGCCGCAAGTTCGCCATGGAAACCTTCCTTCAATCAGAAAACCTTTTTAATCCACCTACATTCCTCATGGATCACGCCCCCTTGAATTATGTCAGGCGTCTTGAGCGCGCGAACCGTCGTACAGGGCCATGACGTTTCCATACCTCAGGGTGGAAAGCTGAATTACACCTCCTCGAAAAACACGAATTCAGGCCTTGATTTTTCCATGGGATAAACCACCATACATATCCCTTACCCTTCAAAGTGTCGGGCCGTGGCGCAGTCTGGCAGCGCACCAGTCTGGGGGACTGGGGGTCGTGAGTTCAAATCTCACCGGCCCGACCATTTTCTTTCCGGGATTTTTATTATCGTTATGATGGGTGTCCTGTCGCGGACGAACCGTTGGCTTTTATGCGCTTGGCTCAGTTGGGGATGGCGCTTGATATTGAGCACTTCCAAAGGCCAACATTGGCCAAAAGATAAATGGCAGAAGTATCAATCCAATTCCGAACCCTGAACTCTTTCCAAATCTTTTTGCCAGTTCAATCATTAACATGATCGCGAAATAGATATTTGCGCAGGGTACCAACAAAATCAAAAGAACCCACGACACCGGTTTGCCTGCCATTTCTACCATGACAACGATATTCCAAATGGGAATGATTGAGGCTATCCCGGGCTTTCCTGCTTTACTAAATACTTTCCAGCCACTTATTGCCATTATCAGGCATAAGGCAAGATATAGTATTATCATGCCCATCATTGCACCTCCGGCTGCTGCTCCGCCTATTGCATCATAATTTGGTTCGTTCATTATTTTCGCTCACTTTCTTTTGAAGTTGCTTACTACAGGTGACTTAAATCCTGAAAAACTATATTTTTATTGTCAAATTAATATACAAACATCTTAAGGAATGCACTTCCTATATTTTATATAAATCTATGAAATGCTTCTTTGTCGTATAACCTCGTAAAGGCAGATTGAGGAAGCGGTTGAAAGATTTAGTGAATCTGCGAGTCCAGGCATGGGAATGAAAATCCTGATGTCTGCTTGTTTCTGCCAGTATTCACTAAGTCCCTTCGCTTCGTTTCCCATGATGACTGCAAGAGCGCCTGAAAGGTTCTGTGTCCAGATGGACTTGGCATTCTCACAAACTGTAGCGGCTGTTTGAATATTTTGCTGTTTCAGAAATTCTGCTGTTTCCCTGGGTTCTGCAATCACCACTTGTGTGGGAAATACCATCCCTCGTGATGTTCTGATTACATTTGGGTTAAACAGATCAACGAGCGGATCGTTACAGATCACAGCATCAACCCCACAAGCGTTGGCAGTCCGAAGAATTGCTCCGAGATTTCCCGGGTTTTCCGTTCCCTCCAGAACCAGTAGCAGAGGGATGCCCGAAAACTTTATTTCAGGAAGTGTAGTCCGCCAGTTTTCAGACAGGCCAAGCCAACCATCCGGGTTTTCCCGTACAGAGCATTTCTCAAATGCATGTGCTGATAATTCAAATATTTCCACCCCCGTTTCAATTGCCTTTTTTAGGAGGGTTTCATCTTGTGTCTCAATAAATTCAGGGCAGTAGAACAGCTCCTTAAGCTGTCGCCGAGTGCCGAGGAAACTTTCCAATTCCTTTCGACCTTCAATAAGGAAGCAACCGCTCTGGTCCCGATTACGTTTCTTGCGCAGGCCGTCCAGAAATTTGACCCTTGGGTTCTGCCGACTCTTTATGAGCCTTGGTTCTTTATTCATGGATTATAATTATGCCCTTCAATGTTTAAGCAGGTCGTAAATGATGACTTGAGCAGTGCTGGAATATCCGCCACCGAATAGGTTATGGTGATTCAGGTAGTGGTAGAGGTTGTACAACTTTTTTCGAATCTTGAATCCAGAATCCCTGGGCCAAGTTTCATCATATGCATTGTAGAATTCAGGACCAAAGCCTCCAAACATTTCGGTAAATGCCAAGTCAGTCTCTCGATCACCGTAATAGGTGGCTGGATCAAAGATGGCTGGCTGTCCATGCCTTCCGTAACCGATATTGCCACTCCAAAGATCCCCGTGAAGTAATGAAGGTACCGGATTATAGTTTTCAAAGTAATCTTCCAGACGTTCGAGTAGTTTATCAGCTCCATGAAATGCTTGACCACCACGTGCGGCGAGCTCCAACTGGAAGCCCAATCGATTTGAACGATAAAAGTCGGTCCAGGTTTGGGTTAATGGATTTTGCTGTGGTGTGGCACCGATTGTATTATTGCAATGCCAGCCGAAGGCTTTCCCTGTGTTTCGGTGCATATTTGCGAGTTGCTGCCCTGCCTTGGCTTGACTTCCGGCTTGTGGTGGCCCCATTTCGATAAACTCCAGTACCAGGAAAGCGCGACCATCAGCAATTCCGTTACAGACTGGTTTTGGCACACGGATCGTTCGGGTGGCACCCATTTCCATCAGGGCCAGACTTTCGATGTGAAAGGCCTCAAGGAAGGAAGGTTGGTTCAATTTTACAAAAAATGGACCAGAACTGCTTTCCAGTCGGTTCGCGTCGTTAATGCAACCTCCTGCAAGGGGAGAGGCTGAGATAAATTCTATTTTTTCCCCCGTGGCTTCAGAAATGGCCTTACAGATGGCGTCCATGCAGTTTGCTACACAATACCAAGTTCATGCTTTGCCTCATCAAGTAGTTGCCGGCAACCATCCTCCAGAAGGTCTAGAACCACTTCAAAGCCTAGTGCTCCACCGTAATAGGGGTCCGGGACATCTCTATTTTCATGATCTTCACAGTAGTCACAAAATAGTCGGATGCATTCTCGGTGAGGATCTGTTTGTGCTAATGCAAGCAAGTCGCGTAGGTTGTCGGTGTCCATGGCGAGAATCCTATCGAAGTTTTCAAAATCTTGTAGATTCACTTGTCGTGCCTGTCCGCCGGTTTCTATGCCACGGTTTGCTGCAGCGCTGTGCATCCTATGGTCAGGTGCAGATCCTGAATGGAAGCCTATCGTTCCTGCAGAGTCGATGTGTATATGGTCCTCTAGTCCCTCATCCTCAACAAGTTTACGGAGCACTGCTTCGCCAGCAGGAGATCTACAAATGTTACCCATGCATACAAATAAAATCCGGTAGGCCTTCATCATGATTTACAGTTTTTCAAGATCCAAGCTAATACCAACCGGACAATGGTCAGAGCCCATGACATCCTTGAGAATAAATGCATCTTCCAGCGCAGGGATAAGCCGATTTGATATTACAAAATAATCCAGTCTCCAACCTACATTCCTTTCACGTGCTCCAGCTCTATAACTCCACCAAGAGTAATTATGAGGTTCATCCGGATGTAGATGCCTGAAGGTATCAGTGAAGCCCGCAGAGAGTAACTGACTCATGCCTTGACGCTCCTCATCGGAGAACCCGGGACTAAAATGGTTGGATTCAGGTCGCGCGATATCAATCTCTTCATGTGCAACATTCAGGTCGCCACAAAGTATGACTGGTTTCTTTTTATCCAGCAATTGAAGATAGGCCTGAAGGTCCTGATCCCATTCCTTTCGATAGGGAAGGCGGGCAAGGGAACCCTGTGCATTAGGAACATAGGTGTTCACAAGATAAAAGTGCTCGGTTTCTACCGTGATGGTTCGTCCTTCACCAATATGGGCTTCCGGAGGAAAATCTTCTTGTACAGCAATAGGTTGGTCATGTGCAAAGATGGCGGTCCCAGAATAACCCTTTTTTTCAGCTGAATGAAAAGTTTTCCATTCAAATGAAAAATTTTCATCTGGGATTGTACCGGGGTTAACCTTGGTTTCCTGCAGGGAAAGGAAGTCGGCTTCACACCATTTTGCAAAATCGGCAAACCCCTTCTTGATGCAGGCCCGTAGCCCATTTACATTCCATGAGATCAGTTTCAACTTTTTCGTCATTGGGTAAAGTCTGGGAAGAAAATTAAAAATCGAAAGACGTAAATCACATGAATTTTTCTGGGCTTGTTCATTCTTGCGATTCTATACTCCTTCTACATCACAATTTGCATGAGTAAAAAAATTGGCTGGATAGGGACGGGTGTCATGGGTGCTCCGATGGCGGGTCACCTTCAGGCGGCTGGGCATGAACTTTTTATATATAACCGCTCACCTGCCAAGGCTCAGGCACTTGTTGATGCCGGAGCCATCCTTTGCCATTCGCCTCGGGCAGTAGCTGAAAATACGGAAATTATTTTTCTTATTGTTGGGTATCCTGAAGATGTGGAGGCAACAATTCTTGATGAGAATGGTATTCTTGGTGGGTCGAATAATGGATCGGTGATTATTGACATGACTACATCCGAGCCCTTTCTTGCCAAGCGGATTCATGGTATTGCCAAGAATAAAGGGGTCGATGTCTTGGATGCGCCTGTTTCCGGTGGAGACATTGGTGCACGAAATGCAACTCTTGCCATCATGGTTGGTGGAGAGAGGGAAGTCTTTGACCAGATAAAGCCCCTCCTTGAAATTCTTGGCCAAAACATTGCCTACATGGGTTTGGCTGGTGCCGGTCAACATACCAAGATGAGTAATCAGATTCTTATTGCCAGCACCATGATCGGTGTTGTTGAGGCACTCCTCTATGCTTTCAAGGCCGGTCTAAACCGTGAAGAGGTCATAGCTGTTATTGGTAGTGGTGCTGCGGGATCCTGGTCCATCAATAACCTTGGCCCTCGCATTGTTAATGAGGATTATGCTCCAGGTTTTTTCATCAAGCATTTTGTCAAGGACATGGGTATTGCACTCACAGAGGCAAAGCGTATGAACCTTTCCCTTCCTGGATTGTCTCTGGTTAATCAATTTTATCAAGCCGCCATGGCTCAGGGTTTGGAAGACATGGGAACGCAAGGTCTATACAGGGTGATACAGCGTTTAAGTGGTATAGAAAAATGAGTGCCGATTCCTCCAAGCCCTCCATCCCTGGCGCAGGATCCAGTATTTTATGGGGCCTCGCCGGATTGATTTTTTTTGCTGTCCCGCTTTTGGGCGTGGCTTGCGGAATAGTTGCCATAATAAAATCCCAAACAGCGAAAGTGCTGCTCAAGGGCAGGGAAGATGAATTTCTTGGCGGTAACACAGCCAGGCTCGGTTTCCGGCTCGGTATTACCGCTGTTGTGTTTTCTCACCTCTGTTATCTTGTGGTTGCTGTTTATATGCGCCAGGGAATGGCAGGGCCCTAGTACTATTTTCTATTTACATTTCATCAAGAAAGCAATCAAGTCACGGAGCTCCGACAGGGTAAGTGTATGGACAAGTCCGGTAGGCATAAGTGAGATCTGGCTGACTTGCTTGTGCTTGATTTTACGTTTATCAAGTCGAATCTCCTTACCTTCGATTCCAAGGTAGACTTCCGAATTCCCGCCTCGCCGGAGGGCTATACCGGTGTGATTGTGATTATCTTCCATGGTGATTGTCCATGGTCGATAGTGGGGAGCAAGTTCCTTACTCGGCTGGAGAATGGACTCCAGTAATCTTTCCGGACTTATATCACGTCCGATCAATGTAAGGTCAGGGCCCACTCGTGTTCCCCGTCCTGCAACTTGATGACAGTTTGAACACAGAGCAATTTTCTTACTGAAGAATATAAGTTCTCCGGTTTCATGATTGGCTTTTTCGGGCAAGGAGTCGATGCGTTGCAGCCAAGCCTTTGTTTCACTATCCGGCGGTGCCAGTCTATCTTTGAATGGTCGGCCCAGAATCCGGCGAACTAATGGCCTGGAATCAGGATGCCGAATGGCTACATCCTCAAGAATTTTAACCTGCGGCTTTTCAAGGTCTGTATTCATCAGGCTCCGAAGGGCTGCATTTCTTAGTTGCTTGTCCTTGTCCTTGCTTAGGTTTACCAAGGCGTTGGAGCTATGTTCTCCATTACCTAGTGAGCTTATTGCGGTAAGGCGAAGTTTCTGTGTTTGGTCGGAGTCTTTTGCGATTCGGATCAATCTTTTCCGTGAGGATTCATCTGGATAAAATCTCAACAACTCAACAGCGACCTTTCGTAGACTTGGATCATTTGAATAGGTCCATTTTATCAATGAATCCAGTTTTAGAGCACTCTTTTGCCCAGAAAGATAAAGGGCCAAATGGGCCCTTAGGCCATCGTTTGGCTGCTGGTCGAGGAGAGAAAGCGCCAACTTGGTGTTGACCCCATCTGGTTTTTTGACGCTGTCCAGAGAATTTAGGGTGGCAATGTGAGCCTGAAAGAGTCGGTAATCGAAATCACCCTTCTTGAGGCTTTCCATTACAAAACTTCGGTACTTACCAAGTTTGTAATCCGCAATCCAGCGAAGCACCTCGAATCGTGTTTTTACATCTGCATCTTTGATAAACTCATCGATTCGATCATGTTGCTGGTTTTCCTTAAATGCCAAAAGTAAGGCGATTCTGTGCAAAGGCTTTTTATGTTGCGATGTATCAATATCATTGAAATTAAGCGCAATTCCTTTTATTGCTACGTTGCGAATAAAGGGGTCCTCTTCATTTGCGGCATCTAAAAGTTCATACAGATTATGGGATTTTTGTAGCCGATCCCTTTTTTCTTGGTCTTGCGAAATGAAAAGAGGTTTTTGAAGGGGCTTTGGTTTCATCTTTACTGCTCTTTTTGACCGAATGCACCAAATTTTTCCTTCACCATGCAAGTTATACAAACGACTTCCCCAGTCGCTTACATATAGGTCACCGTTTGGTGCCATTGCCATACTTACCGGTCGAAAACTTTCTCCACCCTGCACAAGGGGCTCCATTGTGCCACGAATGGAAGTACCATACCTTTTAATCTTATAACGCTCGATACGGTGATCACCCCAAGACGAAACAAGATATTCCCCTCGATATTCCTCTGGAAAGCTGGGAGAATTAAAGTGCATAACCTCGCATGGGCCCTCACCTACGCCACAAACCATAGGTAAAGTATTCATGAGTTCACCATTCCATGCCAAAAATGGGTGGATGCCACTACGACCATATTTGAACTGGTATCCGTAATCTCCTCCCGGTACCACATGTAATAAACGGCAGGGAGGACATGCACCGGGATCATTGTCAACAGCCAGAACACGGCCAAATTCATCAACGCATACGCCAAATGGATTCCAAAACCCTCGTGCAATTTGCTTTAGCTGGTTCCCCGTACGTGAACAGCGAAATATGCCTCCACCTGCTCCCTTAACACCTTTAATTCTGGCGCCATCACGATCCACCATAACATAGGGGTACCCAAGGTTTTCCCCAAGGCCAAAATAGAGATTACCGAGTGCGTCAAAACAAAGTCCACTCAAGCCATTATGGGGATACTTCCCTGTTGTTTGCAACTCGATCAGTATTTCTTTCTCATCAGCCTTGAGATCACCATTGTTATCCCGAAGTCGACTGATACGATCCCTTTCCGCGACATAGAGCCACCCATCCTTAGCCATCAAGAGATCCATACCCATCTTGAGTCCTTCTGCAAAGGTAGTGCGAACTGGGGTTCGGCCAACTCCTCTTATATTTTCGAAAACATAAATTTTGTCGCCCATTGGCCCGTCATATCCTTCAGGTGGAAAATGGGTGTGACTTTCAATCACGTACACTCGGCTATTCTTATCGATGGATAGCCCTGTGGGATGTTTAATTTTTGGTGCAGCGGCAAATAGCTCAATAGTGAGCCTCTTGTCCTTAGTTTCTGGTAAACTATAGCCGGCAACTAAAATAGCTGCCATGACTGTGAACATAAAGGTAAATCTCACGTTGCATGGGATGTCACAATTCCATCTACAATGTCAATATCCAGAGAACTAACACCATTTTCTGTTTGGTTTCACTCCCTTAAATAAAATTTTGAATCGACCTTTTTAAATCTATCTGCTTCCACCTTCCAACCAAATCATCAAATCGATGCTTGAAAACGGGGAACAAATATGGACACGCATAGTGCATGGTGAATCTGCTGCTCTTGGTGAGTTGTATGACGTGCTTGGTGGTATTCTTTACTCTCTTTCATTCCGTATATTGAATGATCGGTGGGAGTCTGAAGAGGTTGTCCAGGACGTACTCTCCAGTCTATGGCGCAAGCCCGATGCATATTCACCTAAAAAAGGTAAGCTTCACAGTTGGCTTCTTACTCTTGTAAGGAATCGCAGTATTGATCGATATCGTTCTCGTAGTCGCCGAAAGGATATTGTTGAGATTGATGAGGTTATTCTTCATACAAAACCGGATTTGGGTGCGACCAATGCTGGAGATGAAGCAGAGAGGTCAGATGAGCGAACTGCACTAAAAAAAGCCTTTAAAAGCCTTCCTGATGATCAACAAACAATTCTGGAACTATCCTACTTCAAAGGCCTCAGCCACTCTGAGATTGCTGATGCAACTGGTCTTTCCCTTGGCACTGTTAAGTCCCGTATCCGCCTCGGAGTTGAAAAACTTAGAAGAATACTTTCCGACCTAAGATGATTTTCCTGACATCCATGATCCAGCCAAAGTCTGCCAGCGTAAACACATTATCCACCAATTGATTCACCAGTGAAAGATCTACATCAAACCGCCCTCGATTATTGCCTTGGAATTCTCCCTGGGCATGAGGTTGTAGAGTTTGAGGCCTTGATCGCCAAAGATCCTGACGCCACAGTCGCTTATACTAATGCTCTAGATGATCTTGGATTAATTGGTCAATCTTCACCTGAAGTCAATCTTGCCTCAGACCTTCGTCAACGAATTCTCAACATTGCAGAATGCGATAATTCATCTTCTACTATTCCATCGGCATTACCCCGGACTTCTCCTCCTTTTCATGGCCTCAGATATTCTGGTGGTGGTGCCAGTGTCGACCTTCTTGATATTAGAGATACTATCAAACGTAGCGCAGTTGAAAATATCTACGAAACTATGATTGGGCTTACCCCTTTTGTCTCTGGTTCTTCTGCCGCATCATCCGGTGATCTCAGGGAACTCCAAGAGCACCTTTCATCGATCCCATCCTCTCCTGAGAATATACCTCTCGCTTCTCAAATTCCTCTTCAAAATGACTATTGGGCTAATGGCAAAAACGGAGATCTCTCCTCCTTTTCCCTCAAAAGAGTTTTACTCACGTCCTTGCCCTCCCTCAACTTCTTTATCAGCAAGCTTTCTTCAGGAGAAGGTGGTATTTGTGATGTACGTAGAGTTTTCTACCTCTGCCGAGACCAATTAAAAATCATGCGTTCTTGCTTTGGGGATTTGGACAAACCCAGATTATCCAAAGATGAGGAAATACGTCACCACGGTACCAGTCTTTTGCGTAGTAAATGGTGGGGTGCTAATCACACATTTGTTAATCAAATTAGTAAAGCATCCCTTGGTCATTTCTTTGACGGACCGATCACCGAACGTTGCGTGGAATATGCAGAATATGATTCCAATGTTTACAGTCTTGCCAATCTTCTTGCCACCTTGTCCTCAGATAAGAATTTCCAAATTAATCTTTATAAAGATAAAATTCCTGATGTATCTTTGGCTGTAATTACTGCTCCAACAATCGATTCTGAGCATGTCCGTATTTCTCAGTTATTTTGTGCTCCTGAAGAAATTTCTGGCGAAATTAATCAATTTTCTGCCTTGGTTCAGTTGGTGTTGGAGTCGGTCGGTAGAGCTTTTCGGTTTTCTAATGTTGCAGACGTCCTCGACTCTGGTCTTGTCGGTTGTGAGCGTGTTGATCAATCTACGAGTCTTTGGTTTTCTTGGCCCGTTATTCTTCCCCTCAACCAAGAAGGGGCACTAGCCGAGACGTCAAATCCAGATTCATAGTGAGATATATCTGGTTTTCTCGTTGGCTCTGCGAATCCCTGCGACTTAAATAACTCCCCAGAATATGTGCATTGTCCCATGATTCTGCCTTGGTAGGGTCTATGTTCTACAAAACTTGGTTTGTTCTGCCTTGCCCAATATTGCTTTGACCAAAAGCAATACCGTTCAAGAAGAAACCGAGTGATCGGATCAGTTGCATCTTTGGGCAACGGGTCAATGGCAGGCCTTTTGATCGTTGCTTTTGCTTCTCCAAAAATACCCCTCCTCGTTGATTGATACTCGACTTCCCCGTCTTTCTCATTTCTTACAATCTTCGCTCCATTGTAGGGCAAGCCATACAGGAATCTTGCTCCGATTGTTGCTACTATATCTGATGAGTCCAGTGAGTAGAACCAAACTCCACTTCTCCCATTTTTATCTCTCACGTAAGTTCTCAGATTGATCTCATAAAAATCACTCCATCGAATAAACCTACATGGAGATATACGAAGACCGCTCAATTTAAATGCTGCAACAGTGAGCCAACCTGTATCTTCAAATAAATCTACCTCTAACTCTATTGGCAGAGACTTTTTTATTTCATCTTTTGGCCAGTGCCAATGTAGGAAAATCAGATCTTCCCATCTTTGTGTCATAAATGGCATCAATCATTTTCCCCCATGAGGTTTGATTTTTCCTGTCCGAACAATTTTCCTATCGCAACCATTCTGTATCCAAAAATTTTCTCAAGCGACCGGGTCACTAACCACTTATTTCCGATCTTGCCCAAAATACCCAGTGGTAGTTCGTATTGAATTTCATCAATCAGTCGGGTTCCCTCTCTCTCTGCTTTAACTGTGTGTTTGTGCTCCCATGATTTGTATGGGCCAACCTTTTGAATATCAGTAAAACTCGTTTTACTGATTTCTTTTATCTCCGTAACCCACTTTTTTCTCCCGAGTATTGGTACTCTAACCTTATACTCTATGATTTGTCCGGCACTTATACGATGAGCCACGATACCTTTTACCTCTATTCCCATCTCAGGAGGCATTATTTTCCCCAGATTATTTGGGTCGCTGAAAAACTCCCATATTTTCTCGCTGTCTATCCCAATCCATTGCTCCTTTTTAAATTTAAACATCGGTCTACCTAATTTTTAACGTTATCGACTTCTTTTTTCTTCGCATCACATGCTTCTTCGGATCATTATACTTTCTCACGAACTTATCAACTTGCCACTTTTCAGATCGAATTACAGCAAATCATGGATGGCTTCATACCCGGTTAACATTTTCCTTCTCGGATTACTTTGACCCCAATCATATTGGCTTTAAATCATTCCAAATGATCAATATTAGCATTATTTAGCCGAACAGCGGATTTCCAACCCATATTATCCTAGTTTACTTCAAAGATGCGGACAATTTGGGTAACACTTCAAACTTCATCGCCGGCAATTTCAATAAATGAGGCCAGGTTCAGCAGTTGCTCACAGCGAGAACCAACCCCTTATCGAATTAAACTAGTGAGTTCTACCAATTATGGTTGCGACTCCACAGTTTCGGGGTCTCGTTTATGTATTTTGATAATTACTTGGTTCCTGCGATTTTGAATTTACCCGATTTTTTCTTTAATTTGTTATTCTGGCTCCACGCAAACTTCCCAGAATAATGAAACATACTTTGGGCACTTTTTTCGTGCCTTGAACAACCTTTGCCAATCACTGATTCCTTGCCAAATTTATGGGGACTGGTGATTTCTGGCCAAACCCATATATTTTTGTCAGAAACGCTTCACCAAGCAGATGGGTTTGCCTTCGAATACCTTCTGGAATATTTGATTATTATGGCATTCAAAGAAATCCCCCTATTAATTTCGGTGAAGGCTCACAACACTCAATCCTTATTAGGGTTCTTCCATTCTACCTGGAATCAGGTTTTAGAATGATCCAACATTCATAATTTTTCGATCCTCTCTTTTCACTTCATTTTCCATGAAATTTCTTCTTTTTTCCTTCCTATTTGCCATGTCTCTCTCCGCATCTCCCTCCAATTCCACTCTATATAACATTCCACTTTCAGATATAGATGGTAACATTACTTCTCTTGAACCTTTCCAAGGCAAAGTTTTACTCATCGTCAACGTCGCATCACGCTGTGGTTTTACACGCCAATACGCTGGCCTGGAAAAACTTCACCAACTTTATAAAGATCGTGGCTTTTTGGTTTGCGGGTTTCCATGCAATCAATTCGGGGGGCAGGAACCCGGTTCAAATAAAGATATCAAGGATTTCTGTAAGCTCAATTATGGCGTGACTTTTCCAATGTTTTCAAAGGTGTCGGTCAAAGGTCCGGACCGACATTCCCTCTATGATTTTCTCTTGGGCGAAAAAGGTAAAATTAAATGGAACTTTAGCAAAATTCTTGTTGATCGCAACGGACGAGTCGTCGATCAATTTGGTTCCCTGACTTCTCCTTCCTCCCAAAAATTAATTTTGTCCATAGAGCGCGCTCTTGAGTTGTAACAACTTTTTTTATTCTTCTTTCCCATGTCTGATTTTGCGTCTAATAGAAAGCGTGTGGTCGTTTGGTTTCGCAAGGACCTCCGCTTAAATGACCATCCTGCTTTACTTGCCGCATTATCTGATAACTTCGAGATTATCCCCATTTTTATCTGGGACCCGAAGTCAGTTGATATCTGGAGACCGGGAGAAGCCTCCAGGTGGTGGTTACATCAATCCCTATTACATTTATCGCATTCCATTAAATGCTTGGGTGGGTCCATGTTGTTTTTTTCTGGTAATCCGCGGGAAATTCTTCCCCGGGTATGCAAGGACTATGGAGCCAATGCTTTGTTTTTTGGCAGGTGTTATGAGCCTGCATCGGTTCAATTAGAATCTACCATAGAGACACTTTTTTCGTCATTGGGTATTTGTTGCCAGTCCTTCAAATCCAATCTTCTTCATGAACCCTGGGAGGTCAGTAATCAATCCGGAAAACCGTACCGGGTCTTTACACCTTACTGGCGATCTGCACGCGTTTCTGTTGGCACCCCACCCCTGGCCTATTCTCCCTCTTCCCTGAAATTTACCAAACGATCTACCAACTCTCTAGATTCTCTGAATATTCTCCCGAAAGATCAGTGGCACAATAAATTTTCATCCAACTGGAATGTTTCGGAATACGGTGCCAAGGCATTGATCAACCGATTGAATACAGATTTCATTAATTCCTACCAATTCAAGAGGGATTTTCCTGCAGATGAAGGTACTTCCCGCCTCGCCCCATTTCTTGCATGGGGGATCATCAGTCCTCGTCAAGTTTGTACGACTGTTCTGGACCCCATACATAATCAACAGGAAGACAACAAATTTCTTGCTCAAATTGGCTGGCGGGAGTTTTCCTATCACCTCCTTCACTATTTTCCTCACACTTGCGATACCCCCCTACGGGAAAAATACAGCAATTTTCCTTGGCGAGACAACCACGCAGATCTCAATGCATGGCAAAAAGGTGAGACCGGATATCCTTTCGTCGATGCTGGCATGCGGCAGTTATGGGAAACTGGATGGATGCACAACCGTGTGCGCATGGTAGTGGCATCGTTTCTTGTTAAACACCTTTTGCTTCCATGGCAGGATGGTGCTCGTTGGTTCTGGAATACCTTGGTGGACGCAGATCTGGCCAACAATACTCAAGGGTGGCAGTGGGTAGCGGGTTGTGGGGCTGATGCGGCACCTTATTTTAGAATTTTCAACCCAGTGATTCAAGGGGAGAAATTTGACCCCCAAGGAGATTACATTCGCAAATGGGTGCCAGAATTAAATCGATTACCAAACAGCGCTATCCATAGCCCCTGGACTGCATCCGCAAACGTCCTGCAGGCCGCCGGGATTCAATTGGGGGTCAATTATCCGGAACCCATCGTTAATCATTCTGAGGCCCGAAACCGTGCATTGAAAGCGCTCGATTCCATTTCATAGATTCCAAACATTAGGAATTCCCTCAGAATTCTATCCACACTCTATTTATGGTAGTTCCTGTCCAAGGATTCGGATTTTCAGTAAGTCATTCAGCCCCATCTTGCTTTCAGGGTACATCAAATACTGTCGGCGCCGTTTCCTAAATTTAGCTTCATCAACAACCATTCCTTCTCGAATTTTTTCTATGGACTGTCCTGAGTCAATTTCTTTAAGAATATTCGGGTGCCCAAGAAGGGTATTGACCTTTTCTAAATCAAAATCTTCAGGGTAGATTTCATGCAGAGTGGCGGCGATTTGAAGCCCGGTCGCGACCGCATTAAATTCATCACGATTCGTTATCACAAGGTTGATCCCACCGCATTCCTTGCCAGTAAACTTGCTTGCATTCGGGGTAAATCGAATGGGCAGAAAAGTAACACCTTCAAGATTTTTGGAATTCAGTACCTGTGCAAGATACAGGTCATCGATATAGGGTGCACCAATAATTTCGAATGGCGTATTGGTTCCACGTCCCACAGAGATTTTACAAAATTCCAATAGGCCAACTCCCGGGTAAAGAACTGCTTCCGTGAGGCTTCGCATATTGGGCGAAGGATTTCTCCACGGAAGTCCGGTGGCATCTTGAAGCATGTTACGTCGCCAACCCTTCAATGGAATAACGGTTAAGTTTGCACCCAATGATTTTTCCTTGTTGTACATTTTGGCCAATTCACCGGCCGTCATACCATGTCGGACCGGTATATTGTGATAACGTACGAATGAGGGCTTATCTGCCAGTAACGGGCCATTAATTATGTCCCCGCCTAGAGGGTTTATCCTGTCCAGAACAAAGAACTTTATGCGCCTCTTTGCTGCCGTTTCCATGCAATTTCCCATTGTTGCCATGTAAGTGTAAAACCGACAGCCTATATCCTGAATATCAAAAACAAGGGCATCCAGATTGGCTAATTGCTCTGGAAGAGGTTTTTTTGTTTTTCCATACAGGCTATATATTGGTATCCTAGTCGCAGGGTCTTCGCTATCAGAAATTTCAGTATCCTGCGTACCTCGGATGCCATGTTCCGGGCTGAACAATGCGATCAGGTTTACTTTTCGGCTTTGATGAAGTATATCGATGGTCTGGTTACGCATTGCATCAGTCCCCGTATGATTTGTGATCAAGCCGATACGTAGATTTTTCAATGGGTCGAAATTTTGGCGACGTAGTATATCAATACCATTCAGGACTTTGGGTCGGTAATTGGTGACTGCCTCTATCGCTAGGGTTCCAAGCGTTCGCCGAAGGGATACAACTGCACCCTTGCCTTCCGGATGGACTCGATTTGTTAATAAAATCCAAAAGCTACGCGTTTCTGGGTTAATCCATAGCGAAGGACCAGTGAACCCTGTGTGCCCAAAGGATTTATTTGAGGAAAGATTGCCACGGGGGCTACTGTAGGCGGTGTTTATATCCCAACCAAGACCTCTTTTATCGAGCATTTCTTTTGGTGATTGCACAGATGCCATGAGCTGAACGCTATGTTTGGACAGGATGCGGATACCATCCATTTGCCCATTACCTAGAATCATGGCTGCAAAGCGTGCGAGGTCTGCAGCAGTGCTAAATACTCCGGCGTGTCCTGCAACGCCTCCCATTCTGCGAGCTGTGGGATCATGAACTTTTCCGCGCATCATCTGTCCCCTAACCTTTTCTGTGGGAGCAATTCGATGGAGACTGGAGATGGCGGGGTTGAATCCAGTGTCCCTCATTTTTAACGGGGTATAGATTTCTTCATTTGCAAATTCATCCAATGGTTTACCCGAAACGCGATGAACAATCTCGCCCAAAAGAATAAAGTTGATATCACTGTATGTGAATTTCTTGCCGGGAAGATTTTGTAGAGATTCCTTACAGGCGAGATTGATTGCTGTATCTGAACCATTCCAGTCCTTTTGGAGTGAAAGACCAGGCCTGAGTCCTGAGGTGTGGGTTAAGAGGTGTTTGAGGGTCACGGCTTCTCTGCCTTCTCCCGTGAAGCCCGGAATATATTTTGAAACAGATGAGTTGAGCTCAACCATGTGACGTTCCGTTAGAATAAGGATTGCTGGCGTGGTGGCCAACACCTTGGTAAGGGACGCTGTATCATAGATTGTATCCACTGTGGCAGTTTCTGCCCTTGGTACAATTGCCCGAAGGCCATATGCTCTTTGCCAATTTTTTAAATCGTTCCCAATCCATACAACTCCTCCTGGAATTTTTTTTTCATGTACGGCGTTTGCGACTGTTAAATCAATTTTCCTGATGACATCCGGATGGAATTGGGCGCTTATCGTGGACAGAGCCCCAAAAAACAGAACCCAGAGAAGTTTCATATAGCTTCGCATATATTCTTATAATTGAGGCCAAGAAGCAGAAAAAAGGCAAAAGGCAAAATGGCGGACTTGAAATTTTTTAGAAATTGAGATGATGTCGCGTCTTTTTACAATTATATCACATGCCCAAGCGCTCAGATCTCGGAAGTATTTTAATCATCGGCTCTGGACCCATAATAATTGGTCAAGCCTGTGAATTTGACTATTCAGGAACCCAAGCCTGTAAAGCTTTACAGGAAGAGGGCTACCGTGTAATTTTGGCTAACAGTAATCCGGCGACAATCATGACGGACCCTGAGTTTGCCGATGTTACTTACATTGAACCTTTGACGGTTCAGGCCCTTGAAAAAATTATTGAAAAGGAAAAACCTGACGCGCTTCTTCCAACAATCGGTGGCCAGACTGGACTCAACCTTTCTCTTGAGCTCGCTAATGAAGGAATTCTTGAAAAACATGGTGTTGAATTAATCGGTGCCAAACAGGCAGCGATCGAAAAAGGTGAGGACCGGGAACTTTTTAAAAAGGCGATGTTGAAGATCGGTCTCGATGTCGCTCGATCAGATACGGCGGGCACTGTTAAGGAGGCGATAGAGATTCAGAAGGCAATTGGTGGCGATTTTCCCGTCATCATTCGGCCTAGTTTCACTCTTGGAGGCACTGGTGGTGGTATTGCATACAACCTTGAGGAATTTGAAGTAATGGTGGCCAACGGCCTTGATCTTTCCCCTGTTCGTCAGATTCTGGTAGAGGAGTGCTTGCTGGGTTGGAAGGAATTTGAAATGGAGGTCATGCGTGATCATAAGGATCAGTGTATTGTTATATGCTCCATTGAAAACTTTGATCCGATGGGCGTTCATACTGGCGATTCAATCACAGTCGCCCCTGCCATGACTCTGACTGATAAGGAATATCAGTTAATGCGTGATGCTTCTTTTGCCTGTATCCGCGAGGTGGGAGTTGAGACGGGCGGTAGTAATATCCAGTTTTCCGTGAACCCAAGAACGGGCCGAATGGTTGTTATTGAGATGAATCCTCGTGTATCGCGAAGTTCTGCCCTTGCATCAAAGGCAACCGGTTTTCCTATTGCCAAGATCGCCGCCAAGTTGGCGGTTGGATACACTTTGGATGAGTTGCCCAATGATATCACCCGTGAAACCCCTGCCAGTTTTGAACCAACCATTGACTACGTTGTAACAAAGATTCCGCGCTTTGCCTTTGAGAAATTTCCACAATCTGACCAGACCCTGACCTCCGCCATGAAATCTGTGGGGGAGGCCATGGCAATTGGCCGCACTTTTAAGGAATCCTTCCAAAAGGCACTGCGGTCTATGGAGACTGGTGCTCTTGGCTTCAGTGCATGGAAAGGGATTAATGAGGACAATCTGCCAAGTAAAAAGACACTACTGTCTAACATTCGAAAGCCTACCGCCGAGCGGATTTTTCATCTGCGATTAGCTTTATTTGCAGGCATCCCCATAGAGGAGCTTCATGCTGTTACTGGCATTGACCCATGGTTTCTTGACCAGCTCAATCAGATCGTTGAAATGGAAAAGTTTATCACTGGTCAGGATATCAATATACTGGACGAAGATCTGCTTCGTCGAGCCAAGGAGTGGGGCTTTTCTGACCATCAACTCAGTATTCTTTTGAATTGTGAGTTTCGCCAGGTCAGGGCGCGCCGGGATGATCTTGGAATTGATACCCAGTTCCGTTTGGTTGATACCTGCGCGGCTGAGTTTGAGGCCAGCACCCCTTATTTTTATTCTTCTTACGGCGATGAGAATGAACTGGTTCCCAGTGATCGAAAGAAAATCATGATCATCGGCGGCGGACCAAATCGTATCGGACAGGGTATAGAATTTGATTATTGTTGTGTCCATGCCTCCTTTGCCCTGCGTGAGATCGGGATTGAAACTGTGATGGTCAACTCCAATCCAGAGACTGTGTCTACGGACTACGATACATCTGATAAGCTCTATTTCGAGCCACTTACCCTTGAGAATATCTCAGAGATTTTTCATCAGGAAAAATGTGACGGTGCCATCGTTCAGTTTGGCGGCCAGACCCCCCTGACCCTCGCCCTCGAACTCAAAGCTGCCGGAGTACATATCATTGGTACCACACCTGAGGATATAGAGGTTGCGGAGGACCGTAAGCACTTCAAGGCCATCCTTGACAAGATTGGCCTTAAGCAACCCCAAAATGATATTGCTGTCGCCAGGGAAGAGGCTTCCGTAAAGGCTGCTGCAATAGGTTACCCTGTTCTCCTGCGTCCATCCTTTGTATTAGGTGGTCGAGGTATGTTTATTGTGTTTGATGACGACGAATTGATGTCAGTCGTTGATGAAGTCTTTGACGTGGCACCGGGGAAACCAGTCCTTCTTGACAAGTTCCTGGATGAAGCAATTGAGCTTGATGTGGACTGCATCAGTGATGGCAGTACCTCTGTTATAGGCGGTATTCTACAGCACATAGAATATGCTGGCGTTCATAGTGGTGATGCCACCATGGTAATGCCTCCCCATTCACTGGATGAATCAATGCGGCAAATTATTTGTGATGCAACCTATGCTCTCGCCCGGGAGCTCAATGTTGTTGGTCTGATGAATGTCCAGTTTGCCGTGAAGGATAATGAATTATTTGTCCTGGAGGTTAATCCCCGTGCCTCGCGAACTGTCCCTTTTGTTAGCAAGGTGATAGGCAAACCCCTTGCAAAAATGGCAGCTCGTGTCATGGTAGGTGAAAGCTTGGAGGCAATCGGGTTTACTAAGGAAGTTCATCCGCCATTCTGGGCCGTGAAGGAATCTGTTTTCCCGTTTTCCAAATTTCCAGGTGCCAGTGTTACTCTTTCGCCTGAGATGAAAAGCACGGGGGAAGTGATGGGATTGGACAAGGACTTGGGGATGGCTTATGCTAAGGCTCAGATGGCTGCCAAGCCTGCATTGCCAATGCAGGGTAATGTCTTTATCAGTGTCAAGGACCGTGATAAGACAATTGCCGTAGATGTGGCACAAGACCTTGTCTCCCTTGGCTTTAAGATTTATTCCACCTCGGGCACAACCGCCGTGCTGGAAGAGAATGGGATTGAAGTTTCACCCCTTTTCCGAATTGGCGAGGGAAGACCCACTGTTATCGATATGCTAAAGAATGGCAAGATTGATATGATCGTCAACACACCAGCCGGTCAACTTCCCCGCAAACACGAGAATGCAATTCGTACTGAGGCCGTCCTTCGCAACGTCTGCATCATGACATCCATGACCTCAGCCCAAGCTGCCGTGAATGGTATCCGTGCTCTCAAGAAAAACCCCCTTGAGGTCAAGTGCCTACAGCTTTACGCAGCTGATTTGGATTAATTTTTATCGTCATGTCTGACAAGGATGTTTCCACGCCCACCTTGGTCGGACTTCTGTCCGGGCCGGATCGTCCTGGCATTGTGGCGGAGATCAGTAGCTGGATTTTTCAAAATGGCGGCAATATACTTCACGCTGACCAGCACCATGATCATCTTGAAAATGTTTTCTTTCAAAGGGTGGAATGGGATTCGGGTGAAAATGAACCCAGTCAGATGCTTGCTGATTTTGCAGAAACAGCCGGGCGTGAATGGCAGATGCAAAGCCAGGTGGCTTTGTCCTCGGAACGCCCCAAGGTAGCTGTATTTGTTTCAAGGCAGGACCACTGTTTTCATGACTTGCTGCACCGCTTTAGGGCAGGGGAGTACAGGGCCGACCTTGTCTGTACAATCTCCAATCACCCTGAGTTGCGTGAATTTGCAGAACGCGATGGTGTGGCCTACCATCACGTCCCGGTAACCTCTGCGACCAAGTCAAAAGCAGAGGCAGAAAAACTGGATATTCTCAAGGAATATAAACCTGATCTCATTATCCTTGCCCGATACATGCAGGTGCTCACAGGTGGTTTTCTTGCCCGGTGTGGTTGCCCTGTAATCAATATTCACCATTCCTCCTTGCCTGCCTTTGCGGGAGCCAAGCCCTACCATCAGGCCTACCAGCGCGGTGTGAAAATTATTGGAGCCACCGCCCACTATGTTACAGAGGATCTTGATGCCGGCCCTATTATCCATCAGGATGTCGCCCGGATAAGCCATAGACGCAGTGTCCAGGAAATGATTCGAAATGGCCGGGATCTTGAAAAGTTAGTTTTGGCCTCAGCTGTACGATGGCACTTGGAAAACCGAGTGCTGGTTTACGGCAATAAGACAATTGTCTTTGACTAGCATTTGCCTGCCTTGGATCATGGTTTCTGGGCAGTCTGGATAAAGGGTTGCATTTTCTCCCCCCTTTGATTTCCTTCCTCGCTCTTTTTTTCACTTAAAATTATACACCTGCGAGATAAAGTCATGGAGTCCATCAACTTTTTTTACACCGCCCAAACCGGAAGCCCCGGAATGATGAACCTGGTGATGATCGTGTTCCTGTTTGCAGGAATGTGGTTTCTTATCATCGCCCCACAGCGCAAAAAGCAAAAAGAACAACAAAAGATGATCGATGCTCTTGGTTCAGGAGACAAGGTCGTCACGGTCGGTGGCTTTTACGGAATTGTTCAGAGCGTCAAGGATGACCGTGTTATCATCAAGATTGCCGAAGGCACCAAGGCAGAAGTGCGCAAAAGCGCAATTGAGGCCTGTCTCAACAAAGATTCCAACCAGAAGTAACCAACTTTTATCCCCACCCCCCAACACATTTTAGCCATGACCGGAAAAATACTCTGGAAAGTTCTTATCAGCGCCTTGGTCTTCCTTTGGGCCGGCCTCAACCTGATTCCTTTTGAGGACCTCAATTTCAATGAATTCCTCATCAAGAAACAAAAAGACCAAGCAGCAGGTTCAGCTGAAGAAGACCGCCTTGCCAATATTGTAAATGAAGCGGGTTCCAATGTTGATAAAGAGATTGATGCATCCTCCTACCTTGCCCTTCTCCGCATGGGTAAGGAGAGTTACACATATTACGTTGATGGTGAGATGAGTGTCAAACCGGAAGATTCGAAAGGCAATGAAGAGGGTCTTACCCTTGCCGAGATCGAAAAGCGGGATGATGGAAAATGGTATAAAATAGGAGGTAAAGAGCCTTTGAACAATGCGAGATCCAAGGGTATAGATTTTGTGGAGTTTTTTCCCAAGGTAAAAGCCAGCTACGATGGAATTAAGAACAGGGATAAGCGAAATGAGGCACTTCTTTCTGAATTATTTAAGCTCTCCAAGGGACGGATTCGTCTTGGCTTGGATTTAAAAGGCGGCATTGCCTACACACTGAAACTGGATGAGGGGGGAGAGGAAACCCAGATGCAGTATGCCAAGCCCGAAGACCAATTGGCTGATGTCATCAAGATCATGCGCAAACGTCTTGATGGATTGGGCGTTGCTGAACCCGTCATTCGAGCCCGTGGTAATGACATGATTGAAATTCAGCTTCCTGGCATCAACTCCAAAGATAACCCTGAAGCAATAAATGATCTCAAGAAACCGGCCAAGCTTGACTTTCGAAAAGTTCACCGGAGTACACCGACTTCCACTACTGGAATTTCCGATGACCTTCCTGCTGGTTATGTTTACCTTCGAAATGAAGTGACTAACCCTGATACTGGGGAGACATCGGATGTCTGGTATCCTGTGGAGAAGCGCCCATACGCTGCTGGAGACATCATCAAGCAGGCATATGCCACTCTCAACGATAGTGGATTTGGATACAAGGTATCCTTGAATTTCACTTCAGAGGGAGGCAAAAAATTTGCGACAATTACAGGGGAGATTGCTGAAGAAAATACCCCTGGCGGTAATCCCGGACAGTTGGCCATCGTTCTGGACGGAGAAATTCGAAGTGCTCCGACCGTACGTCAAAAGATCAATGGCAATGCTGAAATCAGCGGTTCCTTTACACAGCAGGAGGCTGTTGAATTGGCTAATGTACTCAACAACCCACTGAGTGTTGAGCTTCAACTTGGGGAAAAATATGAAGTCAGTCCCACACTGGCTAAGGATTCACAGGAAAAAAGTATTAATGCGGCCAAGTGGGGTGCCATCCTTATTGTGGCCTTTATGGTTGTCTACTATTTCGCTGGTGGCTTGGTCGCAGTTGTATCTGTTGCGCTGAATATCTTGCTTGTGCTTGGTGCCATGGCCAGTCTTGGTGCGACCATGACCCTGCCTGGTGTAGCGGCACTGGTCCTCACTGTGGGAATGGCAGTGGATGCCAATATTTTGATTTTTGAGCGTATTCGTGAGGAACTAGCCTTGGGTAAGAGTCTGAAAAATGCATTGGAGGACGGATACAATAAGGCCTTCTCCACTATTATTGATGCAAACCTGACAACCCTTATCACTGCCGGCATTCTTTATTTTCTGGGTACTGGCCCTGTTCGTGGCTTTGGTCTTACGCTGGCTATTGGTATCATTGCTTCTGTTTTCTGTGCCTTGATTGTCAGTCGGGTATTCTTGGAGATTAGTGTTCACTGGGCGGGATTGCCAAAGATATTGGGCCTGAAGCTTATTCCTGATGACCGTAAATGGAAGTTCCTTGAGATGCGCAAGCCACTTATGATTGGCTCTGCCATTCTAATTATTGGTGGCATTATTAATACTGGGCTAAACAAAGATAGTATTATTGGAATTGATTTTAAAGGTGGTGATGAAATCACAATTGAGGCCTCGGGAGAAAACCCACTTCCAACAGAGCAAGAAATTCTTAAGATCCGAGACGCAAGTGATGAGATCAACAATGCTCAAGTCTTTTATATCAATGATCTTGGCGGAGGGCAGGAACAATTAAAGATCCAGACGGACAGTGATTACGGAGACAAATTTTTTAACCTTCTAATTAAGGACCACCAAGGTTTAAAGAAAGTCGGCGATACCCAGATTGGTGGTGCTGTCAGCAAGGATATCCAGAGAAATGCATGGTTGGCTGTGGGTTTCGCACTGATAGGAATTCTTCTCTATGTTGCTTTTCGCTTTGAGCTTGGCTACGGCGTTGGTGCTGTAGCCGCGACAGTTCACGATGTACTTATCACCATCGGTATGTTTGTGGCATGTAGCAATTTGGGCCTTTGCTCGGGTCAGTTTACCGCACCAATGCTGGCTGCACTCCTAATGATTCTGGGTTACTCCATCAATGATACGATTGTCTTGTTTGATAGGATTCGCGAGGAGCTAAGGTTAAAGCCTGATCTTTCACTCCTCCGGGTTATCAATTTTTCAGTTAACAGGGTGTTGCCAAGAACCATCCTCACCAGTGTAACCACCCTCTTGGCGGCTCTTTCGCTCTACATTTTCGGAGCAGGGATTATCAAGGACTTTTCTTTTGTCTTTGTGCTCGGTATTCTGACAGGTACGTATTCATCAATCTTTATTGCCAGCCCCATTTTTTATTGGTGGCATAAAGGGGATCGTAAACATGTTGAGCAAAGGGAATTGCTTCCCAAGTACGAGTGGAATGAGTGATCACTGACATTTTAAACATCCTACATTCCTATTCGTCCATTCATTCAATATGCATCTCCAAAAGCGCTGGCAGCACGAACCCGGTTCCCGGGAGGAGTCCCAGCTCTTGGAAAACCAGCTTCACGTAAGCCAATTTCTTGCCAACCTCTTGGTGAAGCGTGGCCTGGTTAATCCCCAACAGGCAGAAACTTTCCTAAACCCCACTCTTGGCAGTCTTACGGACCCATTGTTACTGACTAATCTTGAACAGGCTGGAACCCGCATCCTGCATGCTATTCGAGAAAACGAAAGAATCCATATCATCGGCGACTATGATGTGGATGGCGTGACCAGCACCACCCTTCTTGTTAGTTTCCTCAAGAGGCTAGGTAGTTTGCCTCATTTTATTGTACCTCGACGTCTCGAGGAAGGCTATGGAATGAGCCGTCAAGCTATTGATCGCTCCTTATCAGCCGGAACCCCTTCCTTATTTATCGCCCTAGACTGTGGAACAAATTCCATTGATGAGGTTGCCAGCCTCAGGTCACGAGGAATTGATGTTATCATCATTGACCACCATCAGTCCACTCAGGCAACCCCGGAAGACTGTATTTTGGTCAATCCACACATCTTTGATGATGAAGATAGTCCCTGGCGCAACCTTTGCACAGTAGGCCTTGCTTTCAAGCTGGTTCATGGGATTGTAAAAATTCTTCGCGAACAAGGGAACGAGGAGGCGCAGCAAATTGACCTCAAGGATTATCTGGATCTTGTTGCCATGGGTACTATTGCAGACCTTGTTCCCCTTAATGCAGAAAACCGAATTCTAGTTCGCCATGGTCTTAAGAAACTTCGAAAAAGTAATCGTTGCGGCATTCAGGCACTATTTCAAGTGAGTGGCCTGGGCCTTGAGGGTAAAGACCTTCGAGCCAGTGATATCTCTTTTAAACTGGGTCCCCGCATCAACGCCAGCGGTCGCTTGGCGGATGCCTCCCTGCCTATAGAGATGTTTCTTTCTGACAACTTTCAGGAATCTATCCAGGCAGCTCGTCAACTCGATGAAATGAACAGCGAACGTCAGCGGATTGAGCGTGGTATTGTAACCGAAGCAGAGGCAATGGTGGAAGAGCACTACAGTGATGCTCATGGCGTAATTGTTTTTAACCATTCATGGCACCCCGGAGTGGTGGGTATCGTGGCCAGCCGTCTGACTCATATTCTAAAGAAACCTGTCATTGTGCTGGGTGCGGAGGGGACTTTGGCCAAGGGTTCAGGACGGAGTGTCTTTGGCCTTGATCTTGTAGAGGCTCTAAACCAAGCGGACGAACTGCTTACAGAGTATGGTGGCCACCCCATGGCTGTTGGCCTTACCATTGATCAGTCGCACATTGAAAAGTTTCGTCAGGTTTTCAATGATGCAGTTTTTAAACAACTGGGTGATGCAGATTGTGAACCGACCCTGGATATCGACTGCTGGGTGGAACCCGAACATATCACCACCAGCTTGCTGGAAGATCTTGAGAAACTTCAGCCATACGGACAGGCGAATCCTGAGCCCATTATTGGTACACGGGATTTTCAACTGGCTCAAGCCCCTCAATCCATCGGTCAGGGTGGCAAACATTTTCGCTTTAACCATTACAATCCTGCCGGGGAACGCGTCAGTGGTATCGGATGGAATCTTGGGGCATCTCTCCCTCCATCAAATACATCGCTGGATCTTGTTTTTAAATTTGGATGGAACCACTGGAACGGGGCAACCTACCCCCAAATGGAAATACTCGATTGGCGACTTTCTGAGTAGGATGTTTAAATTAGTCCCATCCATCTGAAAGAAAAAAGACTTTTTCGCTAAAGTTCCTAACGAGAGGGTCGATATTCAAGAAGACTATCTATCTTCAATCGTGACTAATTGAAGATTTTTCCAGTGGCTGCCGGATCGACGGATCCGGCAGCCTTTTTTCAGCCAAAAGATGATTTGGCAGGAGTACAATGAGTTCCATTCTTAGCTCATGCAGAAAAGAAAAAAAGTCCTCTTTGTTTGCATCCACAACAGTGCCCTTTCCCCAATGGCGGAGTTCTTTTATACTTTAGAAGACTTGCGAGAGGCAGTTTGAGACCTTGAGTGCGGGCCTCGAGTCAGGTATTCTTAATCCTCTCTGATTGCTAGAGTCATTAAGGAGATGGGTATTGATATTTCTGGAAATAAAACCCGATCTGTGGGAGAGCTTGTAATTCGAAGGGGAACATTTCGATCACGTGATAACAGTTTGTGATGAGGTAAATGCGGAACGATGTTTTGGTACTACTCGGTTTGAGACATCATTATCACAGGGTTTTCTCTAGCCCTTCCGCGCTTCAGGAAATGTGAAGAAGAGCGTCTTTCTGGAACCCAAATAAACTTCGAGATCAAATCTTTACTTGAATACGTGAATGGTGCGAGAAATGTTGTCAAACAGGGGATGTACGTGCCACCTGATCAACCGTAGCGACCCTCAATATACTCGGTGGTCTTCTGGTTGCGCGGGGAGAGGAATATTTGCTCGGTACGGTCGTGCTCGATGATTTCACCAAGTAGCATGAAGATGCACTCCTGACTGACGCGTCTTGCTTGGGCCATGTTGTGGGTGACGATGAGAATTGTATATTCACCAGCCAGTCCGGACATCAATTCCTCAACTGCTCTAGTTCCATCCACATCCAATGCAGAACAGGGTTCGTCCATCAGGATGACCTCCGGTTTCAATGGAAGCAGACGGGCGATACACAGTTTTTGCTGTTGCTCCAGCTGTAGACTAGTGGCTCGATCCTTCAACTTGTCCTTTAGGTCATCCCACAGCTGAACCTCCCTCAGGGCAGTCTCGACTGCCTCATCAAGGATACTTTTGCTCAAATCCTGTCGCTCAGAATGTATACGGAGGCCGAAAACAATGTTTTCATAGATCGAGACCGGCAGAGGATTGGGGCGCTGGAAAACCATTCCAACGGACTTGCGAAGTTCCGGAAGGGAGACATCTGCATCCAGGATATTCTTTTCCAGAATGTGGATTTCCCCGGATGTGGTTACATTTCCATAGCGTTCATTGACCCGGTTTAAGGAGCGGAGGAGAGTTGTTTTTCCACAACCCGAGGGGCCGATCAGGCCGGTGATGATTCCATCACGAATATCCAGAGTTACATTCTTTAATGCCTGAAAATCTCCATACCAGAGGCTGAAGTCCCGCACGGTGACGCTTAAATTGTTCATGGAATCACTCATCCGAATATTCCACTTACAAATTCGTTGGTTCGGGAATCTGTCGCCTCCCCGGAAAATATTTTTTCTGTTTCATCCAACTCAATAAGTTCGCCGTTGAAGATAAATGCCGTCTTCTTGGCAAGACGCCTTGCCTGCTGCACGAGATTGGTGACCAGGATAATGGTCATTTCGCTCTGTAGTTCCTTGAGGACATCCTCGATCCGCATGGTGGTTACCGGATCAATCGCAATGGAGAACTCGTCAAGGCAGAGCACCTCAGGTTCATGGGATAAGGCTCGAGCTATTGTAAGCCGCTGTTGTTGGCCTCCTGAGAGCTTTGTACCAAGTGTATTTAGCCTGTCCTTGACCTCGTCCCACAATGCGGCCTGCTTGAGGCACCTTTCGACCAGATGCTCCAGCTCATCCTTTTTCTTTTTTCCGGATTGTCGTGGCGCGAAGGAAACATTTTCAAAAATGGTCATAGGTAAGCCCACGGGAAGAGGTGCAACCATTCCAATCCTGCGTCGGTGACCGCAGACATCCTTGGTTCCCTTACCATGCAGTTTTGTCACCGGGGTGGAATTATCGGCGTTTAAAATCACCTCATTGTCCATGAGAATCTT
>JABJCN010000078.1 GCA_018668635.1 Opitutia bacterium | reverse complement strand
CTCCTCATTTATCTCATTTATCTATCCCGGAAGCCATTGATATCTCAATGAAGATTGGCGCGAATCAAACTTATTTTGTTCACATGACATGTGATGTTGATCATGGGAGAGATGAATTGTGTTTGCCTGATAGCATCGATTTTGCTTACGATGGGCTTCGAATGTTTTTGTGATTGGCATATATTGGCTTGCCTTAGGTCGCTATTATCAGGGATGTGCGTAGATTATGTTATGATTATGTTAATTAGACAATATTATGTTATCTAGATATTTTCTATAATCAGATTTCCCTAGCGCCTTGATGATGTCTTTGATTTCATCAACGTTAATCCATTTGTTTCTAAAGGCAATTTCCTCTATGCATCCAATCTGCAAGCCTTGTCTTTTCTCTATAACTTCAACATATCTTGCCGCATCCATAAGTGATTCATGAGTTCCCGTATCTAACCAGGCGGTTCCTCTACCAAGAGTTTCAACAAATAAATTATTCCGCTTCATGTATTCATTATTTAGATCCGTTATTTCTAATTCTCCCCGCGAGGATGGCTTGAGTTGTTTTGCAAATCCGGGTGCATCTTTATCATAAAAGTATATACCTGGAATTGCATATGGTGATTTAGGTTGGCTTGGTTTTTCCTCAAGACTAATAACCCTGCCTGATTTTGAAAATTCAACCACCCCATATTCTGAAGGGTTCGAAACTTGATATCCAAAAATTGTTGCTCCGTTTAGGCGATTATTTGCCTCTTTGATTTTTACAGTGAAATTATGTCCGTAAAAGAGATTATCTCCTAAAATCAATGCTGAGGGATCACCATTTAGAAAATCTTTTGCAATAATAAGAGCTTGCGCCAAACCTTCCGGTTTGGGCTGTTCTTCATATTCGAATCGCATACCTATGCGTGAACCATCCCCTAGTAGTGTTCTGAAGAGTGGTAAATCCTTCGGCGTTGAAATGATAAGAATCTCACGAATTCCTGCAAGCATCAGTACTGATAGCGGGTAGTAAATCATCGGTTTATTATAAACCGGCATAAGTTGCTTGCTGACAGCAATTGTTAGTGGATGTAGTCGTGTTCCGGAACCGCCTGCGAGAATGATGCCTTTTCTTGTATTATTCATGGGTACATTTTACCTATTGACGTTCGTTAAGCAGTAATCGTGCAAATAATTGTCCCGAAACCAAATCGGCCCTTCGGGAATACAAACGCCTACAGCCTTTAATGGCGAAGACCAAGCCGTTCGCGTTGGTATGATTTATCCGCTATGTTTGAACACCACTGGCGGTTTTCAAGATACCATTGTACGGTCTTGTGTAAGCCTGATTCAAAACTTTCCTGAGGCTCCCAACCCAGTTCGCCTGCTAATTTTTTGCAATTAATGGCGTAGCGTTTATCATGCCCCGGTCTGTCCTTGACGAATATCTTTTGCTTTTTGTAGGACTGCCCATCTGTCTTTGGGTGGAGTTGGTCCAAGGTTTCACAAATTGTATCAACAATCTCTATATTTGGCTTCTCACATAGTCCGCCAACGTTGTAGGTTTCTCCCACCTTGCCTCTTTGGAGTACTGACCATATTGCACTACAATGATCCTCAACATAAAGCCAATCCCGTACATTCATCCCGTCTCCATATATCGGTAGGTCTTTGCCCTCTATTGCATTTAGGATCATGAGTGGAATCAACTTCTCTGGAAACTGATACGGCCCGTAATTATTTGAGCAGTTGGTCGTTAGTACAGGAAGACCGTATGTATGATGGTAGGCTCGGACGAGGTGATCACTTGAGGCCTTGGACGCTGCATAAGGGCTATTTGGAGCAAATGGTGTTGTTTCTGAGAAGGGAGGGTCATTCGCCTCAAGGGTGCCATAGACTTCATCTGTTGATATGTGCAAAAACCTGAACGACTGTTTTTCGTCGTTCGAAAGTTGGCTAAAATAAGATTTGGCGACTTCCAGTAGTCGAAGTGTACCGATTACATTAGTCTGCAGGAACGGTTCCGGACTATCGATGGAGCGATCGACGTGGCTTTCAGCAGCAAAGTTCAGAATTACGTTAATATTATGTTTTTTAAGGATTTCTGAGACAATATCCTGGTCCCCAATGTCACCTTGTTGAAATATATAGCGTGGATTATCTTCGAGACCCTCAAGGTTTTCCGGGTTTCCGGCATAGGTGAGTTGATCAAGGTTCACGACTATGCCACCACTGGATTCATCCATCAGTCGTTGTCGGATAAAGTTTGATCCGATAAAGCCGCAGCCTCCGGTAACGAGCAGATTCATAGCGATGGTCTCCTTAGTTGATGCCTTGTTGGATTTTCCGGTAATCAGGGCTCATGTTTGCCAGTTGGCAAGAGCTTCCTTGATGGATTGCTCGACTGGTTTCATTTGAATCCCTTCACTTGCCAATTTAGTGGAATCCATCACGCAATTGGAGCGTGGAGTTTTGGCGGCATTTTTTAGAAAATGTTCCTCAGATGTAAAATAATTGAAATCCTTTTTGCATACACCGCTTTCATTGATCCATTCTGCAACCTGCCGTGTAGATATATGACCGGGATTCGTAACGTTATATATACCAAACGGAATCTTCTTTTCCCAGGTTTCCCATGAAGCCTTTACGAATTCATCCAGATTGGAGATGGAGTTCTCAGCTTCCAGAAGATTGTCATATTGCATCAACTTGGTAAGGTAATTGCGGGGGCCGTTCTGGTTGTCAAAAGGGATGCGCAATCTCCAGATGAAGCAGTTGCTGGCTCCCTGAAGCACTTCTTCGCCAAGGGCCTTGGTTCCACTGTACCAGCTACAGTTATTCTGTCGGAAGGTGAAATTTGGCTCATCATCTTCTCGAAACCCTTCGCCATCAGGCCTTCGGCCAGTGTAGATACATCCACTGGATACATGACCCCATGGTAGGTTAAACTCTTCGCAAACCGATCGTATTGTTCCCGGGAAGACGGCATTTCCATCCAGGCATTCCTTTTTATGAATTTCACAAGCATCCACATTTGGCTTCCCCGTATATCCTGCCGCATTAATTAGGAATTCAGGCTGTGCGGATGAAATAAATTCACGAAGTGTTATCGGGCAGGTATAATCAATTTCGGAACGGGAGAGAGATTGAAACTGAACGCCATGCTTCAACAGAAGCCGCTGGAAGGCGCCGCCAACATAACCTGTTG
>JABJCN010000123.1 GCA_018668635.1 Opitutia bacterium | reverse complement strand
TGATGAACCTGACGCCGGCGAAATTCCCGGCGAGGAAGATGACATCGACTTCGACGATGAACCTGACGCCGGCGAAATTCCCGGCGAGGAAGATGACATCGACTTCGACGATGACCCTGACGCCGGCGAAATTCCCGGCGATGAAGACGACATCGACTTCGATGATGAACCTGACGCCGGCGAAATTCCCGGCGAGGAAGATGAGGTGCCCAGTGAAGTGGATGCGCCGGATGGCGATAATAATATCGGTCCGGTTCTCACCGTGGGCAGTCTTCCCTCTTCGATGCCATCCATCCTTCGATCTGCCTTTTCAAAGTACATCAATGTATTTGGCGTGAACGTGATTGGCACCTCAAGTGTGTCCGATTCAAAGATTATCCACGCTGCAACTGTCATGGCTGAATACCTTGATAACAACGAGGACGGTCAACCGGATAGTATCCCGCTTGTGGAAAAGTTGTTTGGCCAGAACGCTACACTGCTTCTGGGGGCCAATGAATCTCAAACAGACAATCTTGACTTTGATGCGCTTGAGCGTGCCGGCTACACGGCGCTTCAAGCCCTCTTTGACGATGAAACCCGCCCTGGGGGTAGTGGCCCTGAAGGTTTCGATGCCACTCTGGAGGAGGTTCTTCACCTGATCAGTTCAAGTGGGGTTGCGCTGGTCTATCCTGATGTTTTTGGTGAGATGTCCGGAAGTCTGCTTGCGAATGCCATGGATAAGGCTCGTGGAGGCCAGTTCATGTCTCCACCATCTACCTATCCTTCTGATTCCTGGTATCACTACGATGATGGAACCTGTGACTACGGGTGTATGGTTACAGAGTACTTTTACTGGGCACTGACCTCTATCCTGGGAGCACAGGACTACCCGGGCAGAGCCGAAGAGATCGCAAATGAATGGGAGGCAAACACCAGGGCGCTTGTGCAATCCAAGGATCCTGACGTCTATAGCCTGCTTACTGATAGTGCCTACAATCTGCCAACTGTCCTACCCGATGGAATCTACAA
Source organism: Opitutia bacterium (assembly GCA_018668635.1). Taxonomy (GTDB): domain Bacteria; phylum Verrucomicrobiota; class Verrucomicrobiia; order Opitutales; family JABJCN01; genus JABJCN01. The sequence continues at coordinate 3,146 of JABJCN010000123.1, read as the reverse complement.
CCCCACCTCTCCCGGGGAAGAGCCCGATGACGGCAATTTGCCTGAAGAAGGGGAGGTTCCTGAAGAGGACAATGACCCCGTAGATCCTACGCCATTACCGGAAGATCCAGATGATACCGACACACCGGAAGAAGAAGTACCCATGCCTGATGAAGATGAGGACTTGGTGGATATTCCCGGAGAGAATCCTGTTGAAGAAGATGAGGAATCCGACCGGGGTGACCCCCAATTTCACATACTTCCGGTAGGGGAACCCCTGACAGAAGGCCCTCTCTCTGGTGCCATCCCGTTTGCTGAAGGATGGTTCTATTCCCCATGGTTCGGTGTCTTCAGCATGGATTCAAGTCGTACTGATCCCAACTGGGTATACCATATTCAACTTGGGTGGATTTACCTCAATAACGGTACCGCCGAGAATGCCTGGATATGGAGCGAAAACCTCGAGCTTGGCTGGTTCTGGACGAATCGTAATTTCATCTCACTAAAGGATGACTCAATGGGATGGTCTGCTGCCAATCTCTACAGGAGTACTGATTCCGCATGGCTCTATTACATGCCGGAAGAGGATCGCGAATCCCGCCGGCACCAGGGCAACCTCCTGTACAACTACAATACCGGCCAGTGGCAGTCTACAGAATAAAAAAAGATCTATCTTCCATGTGGTTAGGCACCCGGCTTCGGGTGCCTAATTGCATATGGGGCTTTCAAAATCCTTGTGATTCTAATGCATCACCGTCTACTCCGATGGCTTGGAGCGTCGGAAGGGGTGCATCAACTGCTTGAGGAATGACGGAGGAGGCTCGCCGCTGACCACTCCGTATTCCTCGGGCCACTTTCCTTTCGGGCACTTGTATGTGCCGAAGATCATGTCAATTACCGGGAGATGAACCGCGTAATTTGCATCACAGTATTCTGCATCCTTGGCATGATGCCAATGGTGGAACTGTGGGGTCGCTATAATATACCTGAAGAATCCAAAATTGATCCCAATATTGGCGTGGATGGCAACAGCCTGTACACCCACGAGTATAACATAAGCATTCAGTGCAGGTTCTGAAAAACCGCAGACATAAAGAGGGATCATCACACATGCCCGAGTCATTAAAACTTCACCAAGGTGGGTTCGTGAACCAGCCAACCAGTCCATTGAATGGCTTGAGTGATGGATCGAGTGAAACTTCCAGAGAAACCCGGCATGATGGTAAATTCGGTGTGACCAGTATTGAAACAGATCGGCCAGAAAGGTTGCCACCAGGAACTGTGCCCAAATTGGCAGGCTTCGGATGCTGTTTTGCAGACCCTCAGTTGCCGCCCAGGCAAAGGCGATTCCGGAGAATGCATTCGTCCACAGAAATATGAATTGAATCAGGAGGTGACTGACAAAAAAATAAGTCAGGTCTGTACGCCATCCTCTTCGAAGAATTTTCTGGTCCTTATTGAGTGCAAAGGCCTTTTCAATTGGAATAAAAATGAGCATCGAGAAGAGGAAACTGATTGCAAACCAATCGAGCCCCAAGGAGTAGGGTGTCGATTCAAATGGTGAAATTTCAATCCTGGATCCGCCCAGAAGACTCGCTGCAAAGGCGGTTCCAATGCCGATCCAGGCCAAGACCTTCGAATGATTCAGGGCATAGCTTACGATTCCCAGGACATAGGCCGCAACAAGAGTCCAGAAAAGCAGGTCGCTCACAAAATCCTGGGTGTATACGGCTCGAAACTGTTCTGATGTAAGTAGCGATGGGAACCTAAAGCAAAGAACCCCGCAAATGGATAGTACCCCCAGGACTGCCGAGCTATAACCTGAGACAAGTCCTTTCCCGAATTTTAGCTCAACGTCCTCTTTCATCGGGTTGCTGGTTTTATTCATGGAATTCTGACGTCGGTCTAATTATTTGGCGTCGTCGATACCCTCCCCACCTTTTACACATGTATTAATATTTAAGCCTTTAAATCCGTGCGTACTAGTCAAGCCCGGTCTTTGCCGCCTTTTTAATATTCCTTCATGTTGGACCTTGGTGTGATCCATATTTGGGTGTGATCCATATTTGGAATACCCACGCGCACGAGCGGAAGTTTGAAGGGAGAAAGACGCAGGGTGAATTTCTAGAGGGCGAAGAGTCAGGCTAAAAGCCTAACCTACGGGGCAGGGTCAGAATTGCGGGATACCCTGCCTACTTGTGTTCGTTATGATTGGGTGGTTCAATCCCCATCAGGTGCTTGCGGAAAAACTCAACCCTGCGACGATGTCCGTGGCGGCCTTCGCCACCGTGACCTGCACCCGGAACCATGACGAAGTCGAAGTCCTTGTTGGCCTTGATGAGCGCGTTAACCAGACGGTAGGTGGACTCGGGAGGGACGTTCTTGTCGAGTTCGCCGACAAGCAGTAGGAGCCTGCCCCGGAGGCGGTGGGCATTATCGATATTGGAGGATTCAGCATATTGTGGTCCCACCGGGTACCCCATCCATTGCTCATTCCATGATGCCTTGTCCATCCGGTTGTCATGGCAACCACAGGAGGAGACCGCAACCTTGTAGAATTCCGGATGAAAGAGCAGGGCGCCTGTCGAGCTCTGCCCACCCGCCGACCCACCGTAGATGCCCACACGATTGATGTCGTACCAGGGATTCTTTTCGGCGTAGGCCTTGTGCCATAGGATCCGGTCAGGGAAGCCTGCATCCTTCAGGTTTTTCCAGCACACATCATGGAAGGCCTTGGACCGGTTGGCCGTTCCCATCCCGTCCATTTTGACAACGACAAATCCCATGTCAGTCCAGGATGAATAACGGCGTCCTGTGCTGAATTGCTTCGGCGTGTATGAATCATGTGGCCCGGCGTACATTTCCTCCAGGATTGGATATTTCTTTTTTGGGTCGAAATCACGGGGTCGGCAGATGATCCCCCAGATGTCCGTCCTGCCATCGCGACCCTTGGCCGAGAAGACCTCCGGCGGTTCCCAACCCTCGGCCTCCAGCTCGGTGGTGTCGGCCTTTTCCAGTTCGCAGACCAGTTTTCCGTTGGAGACGCGGCGCAGTTCATGGACGGGTGCCATGTCGATGCGGGAGTAACTGTCGATAATGAACTTTCTATCCGGTGAATAGGTGATCTTGTGCCAACCGTTACCCTCGGTAAGGGCTGTCAAGCCACT
>JABJCN010000048.1 GCA_018668635.1 Opitutia bacterium | reverse complement strand
CCCCAAGCCCTTTTGGCCTCTTCAAGTGCCAATTTCATTGGGCTATCTAATTTGTATTCCATCTCTTGGATTATTAATGCGAAGTGGCTAAAATCATGATGAGGGCTTTTACACCCCCCACGCTAATATTACATTGGGCGCACATAGGGATTCGATGATTTTTCTTGGGCAACGGTGGTCATCGGACCGTGTCCAGGTAGTAGAATAGTGTCATCAGGTAAGGTGTATATTTCCTCTCGAATTGCTTTTTCCAGTGTGTGGAAGTCTCCGCCAGGGAGATCGGTTCGCCCTATGCTTCCTGCAAAAATAGCATCACCCACAATCGCTGTTTTCTGGTCAGGGAAAAAGAAGAGAACATTTCCTGGGCAGTGTCCGGGGACATGCCGAATCTCTGTTGATTGGCCAAGTATTTTTAACCTTTGGCCATGAACCAGATCATTGTTAATTTCTGCTGGTTTCATGGGCAGACCTGGAGGAACATAGGAAGATGCTAATTCCGGTTGTTCCACTAGAAGCCGGTCATCCGGATGAAGCCAAGTCTGGATATTTTGTATTTCCAGAAAAGGGAGCCCTGCAAAGTGATCCCAGTGCCCGTGGGTCAGATATACATCGGTTAGGGTCAGGTTTTTTTCTGCGAGGTATGGAGGTACCGTTTCCTCAACACCAAGCGGTGCATCCAGCAAAACCGCATCTCCACCCTCATGTTCCCAGAGGAGGAAGGCGTTGGTGGCAAAAGGCCCAAGTTCAAAGCTTTCAATTTCCATATTTCCTGAGAAAATCAGGTTCTGTTATCCTTTCCAGTTAAAATGGTCGAACAGGTTTTTCGATTTGATATAAAGTTCTGTTCTTGTCTGCCGACTTTTATGGCAAAAGCAAGGAGGCTATTATGATCAAAAACCCGTGGATTCAAAACATTTGGACGCTTCTGTTGATGGCTATAATATTGGCTGCAACAGGGATTGACACATTTGCAGGTGCAGGCATTCGGCCTCAAAAGTTAACAAAGTGGAAACGGGAAGCAAAAGTTTCCAACCCGTCAACGTCTCCAGGATTTTCCTTAAAGATGCTTGATTTTACTCCACGGCTCATAAACGGAAGCTCGGTTGCGGAGCCTCAGCCTGAAGGCTATCTTGCTATTCGTGGGCCTTTAGATCTTCGCCTTACAGGGACATCGATAAAGGAATTTGACCGTAGCAAAATTGAGTATGTAGAGCTTCAAGGATCTTTCCCAAAACCACCCCAAGCCAAACTTACCAAGCCTGAACCACGGGTGGTCACTTCACCAACGCCTCCTGCTGTTGTTATTCCTGACACTGCGTCAGGCACATCCTCCGCACCGGTCATGGCAGATACCACAACACCCAACTTGCTGCAGCTTTTGGAAAATGCGGGTGGGCACAAGAGTAAGTCTTCGGGGACGTTACTCTTTAATAAAAAGATTGACGGTATATCCCCATCCGGACAGGAGATTTATGCACCTTTTGTTATCCCCTATGATGTAAATCCTCCAACGGTGCGTTTTAAAACCAAAGCGACCTACATCCGTGAATAATGTAACCTGTTTTTCATTTATGAATCTACTCAGATTTACTTTCTCTTTTACAGTTGCAGCTCTTGTATCCTCTGCGTTCGTTATTTCATCGCAGGCTGAGGATGGTCTTGATTTAAAGCAGACCAAGGCTCCAGAGCATTCGCAAGAGGCTCATTCCGAAGGTGATGGCCCAGCGCACAAATTACCCGAAGTTAAAGGGCCTCACAAACATGTTGAGAAGTTTGGTGAGGGAGAGAAGATGCGTCGGTTTGGTTCTATTGAACAACGTTGGAAATCGCAGCTAGAAGAAGCCCGTCGTCTTGAGAGTATCGCGAAGGATGATGAGGCAGAAAAGATTTACAACAGTCTGGCTGCCCCCCCTTACCCTGAGCATCTCAATAAGGACGCCTATCCCATCCTTATAGATTTCTATGCAAAACGCAGTCGTGTTAAGCTAATTGAGCTTTATGAAAAATTTTCTGAAAAATATACAAGAGACCCAGAATTACCTGAGATTTACTTTCGTCTTGGAAATCTTTACCGGGAATTTGGGGCTTTTGAATTGGCACAGGATCGTTTTTTCAAGGTTCTGAGCACAACGATTCGTGGAGTTCGTAGTGACGAGGATAAGCGGCAGTTCCGACAGACCTCTCTACGGGCTCAGATAGAGATCGCAGACATATATCTTCAAATGGGTGATCATGAAAAGGCTGCACAATTTTTTGACCGCCTTCTTCGGCTTGAGGATTTGGATGTGCCTGATTCGACCGAGAATCGTTCCCGATCTGAATTTAAACGAGCTTACTCTACCTACTACAAGGCCAAGGATTTGGATGACGAAAAGGAGCGAAACAAGCAGTTTGCCCGAGTTATTAAATGGCTCTTAAGCTCCGGTGCAGAAGGTAAGCCTTTTTATGAAGTCTACCCGGACAACATGCACGCACCAGAGAGCCACTATCTTTTGGCAACAATCTATAAGCGTCTTGGTACGCTGGACAGTAAGGATAAAGCTCACGAGCAGGTTGTCATGTTGCTCGACAAGGCTAATAAAGGTGTGCGAGCAAAGAAGATTTCCTTGAAGGATACCACGGGTCTGTCGGCGTCAGAGGGAGTCAAGCCTTGGGAGTCTAAATCTAATGATTATATTTGGTCCAATGAAGATGAATTATGGAAGGACAACAAGGACGAACCTGCCGATACCGATGCACTTGCTGAAATTAGTGGCCATATAGACCAATGGGTGCGCTGGCAGAAGAAGGCAGGCAACCAACTTGCCAACGAACATTTTGAATCAGGTGAGACGCTTAGCGCCATAGAAATCTACCAGAAAATGATTATTCTGGATTCGACTCCCAAATGGCAGGCTCCCATAGTTTACCAGTTGGGCCTTTGCTTTGAGCGCTTGGGAGGAGCTACTTACAATCCCAAGGCCATTCAGGCCTATGAGATTCTCACTAATCCAGCCAAGAATCCCAAGACTTGGAAGACTTGGACGGAATCTGTGGAGAAATCACTTGTTAAATCCGGAGGAAGCGTCGACGAGAACCTTGCAGCCGTTCTCCAGAATCAGGAACAGTTCATTTACCGGATGGCACAGTGGCGATTAAAGAATCTTCGCTGGAACCTCACTGCGGCAAACGAGATCAAGCGTTTGGAGAACTAGCTTTACACCTTTTCCCATTGTCTCGGACGAGTCATGGAAAAAGTTATAGCGGATAACTTTTGAATCTTTTGGGTTGCTTCCTGTGTTTGGGTCTATTTTTTGGCCCACCATTCAGATTCACTGGAATTTATACCCATGCAGTCAGAGCAAGTCATTCGGGAGCACCTAAACCTGTGCGAGCAGACCCACGCACTTCTTCTTCAGGAGAATCATCACCTAAAGAGTGAGGGCACCCCTCCTCCAGATGAGATTCTGGAAAAAAAACGTGCCATTTTGCCCTTGCTGGATACATCTTTGACCGCCCTGAAGTCATTGCGTCGAGAAAATTTTTCCCCCTTCGGTGATGGGCCTGCCTTAATTCAGAAGGCTCAGAACAAGTTGATGCAGGTTTTTTATATCGACAGGGAGAATGAGCAATTACTTATGAAAGCCTCCATGCAGGATGCAACCAATTCCACAGGGGATCAAGTACTCGGTTCTAAGATAACAGAAATTCGTGATGTTCAGGCTCAATTGGCGACACGTGACCGCCAATCAGAAAACTAGTTTCACAGATTCAAGGTCCTGAAGAGTCAAGTAGGTATATCTATACCTTCTTCCTTGTATTGGTTGATTTTATTCCGGAGCGTACGAATGTTGATCCCAAGAATATCAGCAGCCTTGGTTCGGTTTCCGCTGGTGTGTCCAAGAGCCCGAAGGATTTGTTCCTGCTCAATCATCTCAAGTCTTTTAAACTCTCCTTTTTCGTTGTGGAACCCGTTTACTTCACTTGCCTCTGCTTTAATGGGAGGGGAATCATCCTCGACTTCTATTTCATTGGAGTCCTTTTCTGGGGATGGAGTGGGCAATGAATCCATTTCGGAATCAGCGTCAAGCTCCAGCATCACTGGTTGACCGCCGGCGGGAAAGATGCCCAAGATTCCAGGAGGGATTACCTTCCCATTCTGGGCGAGAATAACGGCTCGCTCAATCGTGTTCTGAAGTTCACGCACATTACCGGGCCATCTGTGCTCCTTGAGCGCTTTTTCGGCGTCCTCCGAGAAACCTGGAATATGTAAGTTGTGTTGTCGTTGAAATTTCCCCAGGAAATTCTTTGCCAGTAATAAGATGTCATCAGCCCGTTCCCTTAATGGCGGAACATGCACGGGGAAAACATTGAGCCTGTAATAGAGGTCTTCACGAAACTCTCCTTTATCAACTGCCTTGAGAAGATCTCTGTTGGTGGTTGCCAGGACACGTACATTAACGCGTATAGTTTTTGATCCACCAACTCGTTCAAATTCTCGTTCCTGTAGCACACGAAGGAGCTTGACTTGCACTTGCGGTGAGATCTCACCGATTTCGTCCAGAAGGATGGTGCCATTATTGGCTAGTTCGAACCGGCCTTCACGTCTCGTAAGCGCTCCAGTAAATGCCCCTTTTTCGTGTCCGAAAAATTCACTTTCAATCAGGTTTTCCGGAATCGCGGCACAATTGACTCGGATATAGGGTTGATTTGAGAGGAGGCTGTTCCGGTAGAGTTCCATTGCCACCAACTCCTTGCCTGTTCCGTTCTCTCCTGTGATCAAGACCGTTGCCTCAGTCTTTGCTACGCGCCTGAGTACTCGCCCCAGATTTTGCATCAGGGGACATTCTCCGATTAATTCTATTCCATCGTTTTGTTGCTCGCTATAGAACTGGTTGACCTTGAGGAGTTGACTGTAATTTTCAGCTCTCTTTAGAACCAGTTCGATTTGATCGGTGTCGAAGGGCTTTACGACATAGTCCCTTGCTCCAAGGCGAATGCAATCAATCACTGACTCCATGCTTCCATGGGCTGAGATCATGATTGGCATGGGCGCATTGGGAAGTTGCTGCAACTCCTTAAGAATTTCCATGCCGTCTCCGTCCGGCAGTTTGAGGTCGATAAAGATTAGGTCGTAGCTATCCTTTAGTAATTGTTTCTGTGCATCCTTGATGGTTTGTACAGATTTCACCGAGTACCGTTTCTTCCTGAGGTAGTCCTCAAGCGTCTTTCGGACCATCAGGTCGTCATCCACTACGATGATTTTCTCTAACGGCATACTATAGGGCAGCCCGGTCTTTTGGGCTGGAGAATGGATTACAAGGAGAGGAGTTTAATTGGAAATGTGAGGATGTAATTTATCTAACCATACAATGCCCCAAAATTGTACGATTTGCAAGTGGCATTTGTAGTATTAGCTGCAACCAGATTTCGAATGCTGGTTCCATTTATAATTTGATACTATTTGGAATCTATTTTTTTTTGGGAGGCCGACCACGTCGAGGTTTGGGTTTTTCTTCAACTTCAACGCTGTCACCCATAATATCTTCAAATTCTGGATTGTCTCGTTTCCGTTGTTGCTCCTCTTCCTGCTGTTCCCAGTTGAGGGCTTCCTTATCCTGTTTAAAGGCTTCGTCATCCTCGTTGATTTCTTCGTAACCATCTTCCAGTACCGTATCTCCGGCCTTGGTGACGGTCTCTTCCTCGACGATATCCTTTAATTCATCGGCGTCTAGGCCAGCCGGCGTATACTCCAATACTGTGGTGATTTCCGTAAAATAGTGGATTGATTGTTCTTCAATATTGTCAGTGGCCTGAGCTTCCCGAATTTCTGCGTCAACTTCCTCTACCGTCAGTGCTTGATCGGATTCAATCAAATCATTAAGCATACGAACACGAACTCGCATAATGTGCCTCATGAAATCGGCAAAAGGCCCACTTTCCTCATCGATGTCGTCAGGCAGAATAAATAGAATCTGGTCTGAATCATATATTGAATCACGTGTGCGCTCCAACCTAAATCTTTTGTTGGTCATCTCCTTTTTAAGTCTGAACTTAAAGAAGGCTTTCTCAACGATATCATCCTGCACGCCATATTCACGCATGGAGGCAAGAAGTTCGAGGACGTGCTGAAGTTGTCTTGGGTCAATTATACCTAGTTCGTCAAAGCCCCAGTGGATGCCTTTATTGACGGATTGTACCCACCAGAGACTTTCATTATCAAACCGTACGGTACACCATTCTAGTTTTGGGGTCGCAGTAGCCATTTTATTATTTCAGAGAATAAATATTTATTAAATTATGTTGATGGAATGGTCTGGGTAAAACTATTTGCTTTCCCAAATTTCAAGAAAAATGCGATAAGTATCAAATATTTATTAAAATCCCAGCAAAACCGTGATTGATCCATTTTACGAAAAATTCCTTAGACGCATCTTTTTCCGATTGGACCCTGAGGAGGTGCATGAGATAACAATTAATGGTCTTGCTTGGCTGAGCCGAATGAAGACTATTTGTCAATTGTTGCATAAGCTTAATGGCACTTATTCTAAAAAGCCTGTTCATCTTTTTGGTTTGAAGTTTCCTAACCTTGTCGGTCTTGCTGCAGGGCTTGATAAAAATGCGCAATGCCTTCCTGCATTCTCCGCCATGGGATTTGGGCATGTCGAGACCGGAACAGTTACACCCCGTTGTCAACCGGGTAATGAGCGTCCAAGACTTTTTCGTTACCCTGAACAGGAGGCCGTCATAAATCGAATGGGATTCAATAATGATGGCGCAGAGGAGATGAAAAAGCGAATCCAACGCTCAATGCCCAAGGATCGTCGTTCGATTCCTGTTGGTGTCAACATTGGTAAGGCCAGAAGTACCGCTCTTGAGGATGCCGTAGATGACTACCTTGCTTGCTTTTGCGCGCTGGCAGATCAGGCAGACTACTTTACTGTTAATATCAGCAGTCCCAATACCCCAGGGCTTCGTAAGCTTCAGGAGGAAGAATACCTGAGGGAACTTCTCGGTGCGTTGCAGACTGAGAATAATGATCGTGCCCAAAGACTTGGATCTAGACCACTACCCATTCTTGTGAAGATTGCTCCTGACCTTGATTACCGACAAATTGAAGAATTAATAGATATTCTCCTCGACCTTGGTTACGATGGTGTCATTGCAACCAATACTACTATTGCCCGCACTGGATACTTTAAAACCATCCAAGAGAATGGAGGTCTAAGTGGTCGACCACTACAGGATAAATCCGATAAGGTGATCCGTTTCATCCACCGCATTACCTCGGGCAAATTGCCCATCATCGGTGTCGGTGGCATCATGGACGTGGCAAGTGCTGCTCGAAAAATGGATGAAGGTGCTTCTTTGGTCCAAGTTTACAGCGGGCTTATCTACCGCGGTCCGAGCCTTGTGCGTGGATTGGTTAAAGGCTTAAGTGAGCATCAGGGCTAATACCCTTTAATGGTGCTCAGGGCGGGACTTGAACCCGCACGTCCTATCGGACACCAGGTCCTTAACCTGGCGCGTCTACCAATTCCGCCACCTGAGCTAGGTGAGGGAGATAATCTCCCCGAATTTTGGAAGGACGATTGAAAAAAGGGCTTTTTCCTTGTTTTGCAAGCTTTCGTTTTTTAATTTTCAATTATCTGGGCTGTCGCGAT
>JABJCN010000119.1 GCA_018668635.1 Opitutia bacterium | reverse complement strand
GCAGGGCCGCCAACCTGATCCAGTCCAAGGACCCTGCAGATGGCGCGGAACCCATTGTCATCACCTCCAATGAATACGCAGTCGGCCTCTTCAACGGGGACGACGGCATCCTGCGCGGCAATCGTGCCTGGTTCCGCGGCGAGGAGGACTTGCGGGAGGTCGCCCTTTCCCGGCTGCCCAGGTACCTTCCAGCCTACGCCACCACCATCCACCGCAGCCAAGGATCTGAATACGACAAGGTTCTCGTCATCCTTCCCCCGGAGGAATCCCGAATCCTCACCCGCGAACTGCTCTACGTGGCTGTGAGTCGTGCCCGAAGCGGAGTCCTCCTTGTCGGTGCAGAAAATTCTCTCCGAGCCGCCATCAATAATTCCGAACCTTCAACCAGCGGCGTGCCGGCACTGCTGCGCAAGTAGTTCTAGTCAGCAAATTCAACGGACATGAGTGAAATACCGGTGAAGGGAAAGGATGTTTTCAGGGTGCTGCATACTGCGGACTGGCACTTGGGGAAATCTCTTCATGATTATTCACGCAAGGAGGAGCATGAACTTTTTCTTGAATGGTTGATTCATGAGATCCAGGCAAGGGGGGTGGACCTGCTGGTCATTGCCGGGGATATTTTTGATACGGCCAATCCACCCCAGGCGGCACAGGCCCTGTACTATGAATTTCTTTCCCGGCTTGTTCAATTGGGCACCTGTTCCGCAGTGATTGTTGCGGGCAATCATGACTCACCTTATTTTCTTGAGGCGCCGAAGGCTCTTCTCTCCTACATGTATATTGAAGTGAACGGGGTTCTCCGCAGCAAACCGGCAGATCGATTGCTGACAATCCCATGGGGTGAGGACAATGAGAAAGAGTTTACGGTGGCGATCCTCCCATTCCTGAGGAATCAGGACCTGATGCGGGGGCGAAGTGGCCAGGACCAGAAGACCATTGAGAAAGAGCTTCGCGAAGGAATCCGGCGCGCCTATTCGGACACAGCCGAGGCACTGAGGGAAAAAGGCATGGGGAATGGGCCGGTTCTCGCCACGGGACACCTGACGGTTGTCGGTTGTACGAAGGCCGACAGCGAACGTGACATCCACGTGGGTGGGCTCGGTGCCGTGAATTCATCGGTTTTCCCGAAGGAATTTGATTATGTGGCCCTCGGTCATCTTCACGGGCCCCAGTTTGTGGAGGGTGATGAACGTGTGCGGTATTCGGGTTCACCCATTCCCTTGAGTTTCAGTGAGGAAGGGCAGCAGAAGGAGGTGATGCTTCTTGATTTTGATTCCTCGGGCCTGGTCGCCCGGCAGTCACTGCCGATCCCGCCCTGGCGAAAAATTTACCAGTTGTTGGTGCCTTGGGATCGTATCCATGAAGTGTTGGATCAATTTGATCCCGAGTCCGGCGAACTGAAGACCTGGGTTGAAGTGAAGGTTGTCGGTGCGCCCAGGTCTGTGGACGCACACCAATTGGTGATGGAGGAGACAGAGTCACGTGATTTCGATGTCCTGGCGGTACTCCTTGAGGATGCCCCGACAGAAGAAAACGGGGATTCTGTGGAACCACTGTCGATTGATGTACTGGATGAACCCCTTGTGGTCTTTCGCCTGCTGATGAACCAGGGCGGTGTCGAGGATGAGGAAACCCGGTCAAACCTGGAGACCACCTTCCTTGAGGTGGTGGAGGAGGTTGAGAAGGAATTGGCATGAAGATCCTCAAAATCCGTCTTTGTAACCTGAACTCCCTAAAGGGGGAGCACCAGGTTGATTTCGAGAAGGAACCCCTCAGCCATGGCGGGCTTTTTGCCATCACCGGCCCGACGGGTGCCGGCAAGTCGACGGTACTGGATGCAGTGACCCTGGCCCTCTATGGGCAGATCGCCCGATATGGCACCAAACCCAACGCGGCAGATATCATTACACGGAGTCAGTCTGATGCATGGGCGGAGGTGGAGTTCGAGGTCGCCAGGGGACGTTTTCGGGCCCATTGGAGTGTTGCCACAACCCGGACTGGTAATGTGTCAACCCCCAAGCGACATGTCTATGATTCACGCGGTATTGCGATTGCCGAACAGATCAGGACCTGCAATGACAAAATCGAGGAGCTTGTCGGCCTGGATTATGGACGCTTTCTTCGCAGTGTCCTGCTTGCACAGGGAGACTTTGCGAAATTCCTCCATACAGACGGGAATGAACGGGCCGAACTACTTGAAAAACTGACCGGAACGGAGATTTACGCCCGCATTGCCAGCCGGGTTGCAGAAATTCTGTCGGAGAAGCATGGTGAAACGGAGGCCCTCAGGCATGAGTTGAAGGGAATCGGCATGATGCCGGATGAAGAGCGGACTGCACTGGAAAGTATAATCCAGAAACTGACCGCTGACCGTGAGACGCTCCGCAGTGACCTGAAGGACGGATTAACCGTCAGGCAAAATATTGAGAAGCATCGACAGGAGATGCAAAAGATGAAGGAGGCCGGGGACAAAAAAGTGGCAGCTCAGAAGGAAATGGACGACCGGAAAAAGGATGTGGAACGACTGGAGCTGCACCAGCGGGCCCGTAGGCATCTTGACCCCTACAAAGCCTTCGAGAATGCCAAGGTGCGGCAGGAAGATGGCAGGAAAAAGTGGTCTGATGCGAAGGTTGTGATGGAGGATGCCCTTAAAGCCAGGGTTCTTGGAGAGGCAGTCTACCGTGGGGCCTTGGAGTCGGAACACAGGAAATCCATCGGCGAGTTGAAGGATTTGACCGTGACCATTGGTGAGCAGCAAAAGAAGGTTGAGAAAATAGAGAAATGGCTGGGCGAGCACAGACAGGATCAAGCTCTGAAGGATAAATTTACGGATTTGGGTTCGGCCATTGATCGGTTGAAGGATTTACGCAGGAGCGTGGATTCACAATGGAACAGCCTTCGTGAACTGCTTGACGGGGTTGATGCTTCCACCCTCAATAATCTGCCCTTAAACGCGGCCAAGATCAATGTTGGGCAGTTCGAGGCATCAATCGATCAGATTTCCGGTGACTTCAAGACGGCTTGGGAGAAGCATAAGGAAACCGTTGCGGAATACACCAATACCTTCGAGGGACTTCAGCTTTCCCTCAAATATATTGATGACCTTGAAAGTCTGACTGCAGGAGAGCCCTGCCCACTTTGCGGTTCAACTGAACATCCAGACAAAGGCAGACATGCGGATGGGCGGACCAGCCTGGAGGAAGGTATTGCCTCGGCAAAAGACAAGCTGGGGGTGGCCAGGGAACATGCCAGACTCTACAGGGATGCACCGGAGAAGCTCAGTAATTTGTGGGGAAATATGAAGCAAGGGATGGTGGATGTTTCACGAGAAGTTGATGCACTGTCCACACAACTGGAGACATTTGAAATCCAGGGACCGGATTGGGGGGCTGAGGACGAGTTTTGCAAAAAACTGCTTGAGCGAAGGGACCAGTATCAGACCGGGGAGCTCAAACTGTCCGAGACAAGGAATGAACTTCTGCGCAGGCAGGATTCCGGTCCCGTTCTGAAGGAACGCATCGTGAAACTGACCACTGAACTGGAGGAGCTCGGCGAACCGGGCCCTGATGGTAGTGATGTGCCTGATATCCTTCCCGATTTGGAATCTGCCAGAAGCGAATTCCAGAAAAAGAAATCCAATCACCTGGCGGCACAGGGTGTCTGCAAGGAACGGGAAGAGGATTTCAAGAATTTCAGCACGTCCTTTTCACAGGCTGTTGAAATCCTTGATGATGCCATCAATGGTTCGGAATTCCCGGACATTCCCTCTCTCGCTGCGGCATTTCTGGAGAACGATGAAGCAGAAAAACTTTTGGCTTGGCGGGATGCACTGCAGGAACAAGTCAAGTCTGCCAATATTCGAATCGGGGACAGTCGGAAGGAAATAGAGAAACTGGAGGAGCAGAAGACCCCAACCGGCGAGGCTGCGGATGAGGCCCTAAAGAAATACAAGGGGTTTGAGGAAAAGGAAAAAAGTGTGAATGAAACACTGATCAGCGGAAAGACCAACCTAAAGACGGATGATGACAACCGTGGCAGGGCGAGTGGCCTGCAGAAGAAAATAGGGAAGATTGAGGATGGGCTTGGTATCTGGGAGAAACTCAAGAGGTTGACGGGGGATCAGCAGGGGAAAGCTTTCCGGCGTTTCGCACAACAGATATCACTGGATACACTGCTGAAGCATGCCAATGATAGTCTAAAGAATTTGTGCGCTCGGTACCAACTTCGATCCATGGGTGAAAATGCGGGTGAAAACGAGAAACTGGAAATCGAAATCATCGATCTGCATCAGGGGCATAACCATCGGCCGGTAAAAAGTCTTTCAGGCGGCGAAACCTTTCTTGTCAGCCTGGCACTCGCTTTGGGGCTTTCCTTGATGTCGAGTCAAAGGGTCCGGTTTGAAACCCTCTTTATTGATGAGGGTTTCGGCAGTCTTGACTCCGATTGTCTGGACAATGCCCTCGACTCACTGGAACAATTGCGGCAGGATGGAAAGACCATCGGTGTCATCTCCCACGTGGACCTCCTCAAGCAACGAATTTCCATGCAGGTCGAGGTCGAGAAACGTCCGGGCGGTTTTGGACGGGTTCTGGACGCACGTTTGGTAAGCGGTTAATGTTGCCACTTCGAATCATGGGTTCACTTGGGTGGAGTCGTGCTGGTTAGATAGGCAAGGAGGTGCCGACGTTCATCTGTGGTGAGCGGGTTCAGGAGACCGGGGGGCATCAGAGATCGTCCGGCCGGCGTCAGGGTCTTGATCTTTGCGCGGGGGATCAGGTGATCTTGTCCGTCCAGTCCCCTTAGAATGACAAGCTGCGGGTTGGCTTCTGTCCGGAAACCGCTGAGGACACGGCCATCGATGGTTGTGAGTAGAAGATTCTCGTAACCTTCACGAATCTCAGCGTCGGGATGAACAATGGCAAGGATGAGGGCGGATAGGTCCGTGC
>JABJCN010000088.1 GCA_018668635.1 Opitutia bacterium | reverse complement strand
TGCTGTATGCCATGAAACTCGTGCAAAACCATGACACGGCCCAAGACCTCGTACAGGATGCGTTCCTACGGCTCCACCCTCGTTTGGCAGATGTCAGTCAACCCAAGGCCTGGCTCTATCGCACGGTACATAACCTGGCCATGAACCACCACCGAAAGTTTAGTCGTATCGTGCCGTTCAGTTTGGAAGGCGAGGAAGACAAAAACACAGAAGTGCCAGCCGAACCCATTGATGAAGAACCGTTGCCTGACCAGCAGATTGAGCACCTTGAAAATGTCGGCCTTGCCATGCTTTGTCTCAACAAGCTCGATGATGTATCCAGCAACATCGTCCGACTCAAATTTATTGAGGAACTCTCCTACAAGGAAATTAGTTCACGCACAGGCCTTACTGTCGGCAATGTGGGCTACAAATTACACCATGCACTTAAATCCCTTGCCAAAGAACTCGAACAGAACGGCGTCACCCCGTAGACCGAGCCAATCAACTCGGCAGATCATACGATGAACGACCAACCAATAGAACCTGATAATAATTCTTCCCGCGAACAATTGGAGGCACGTGTCTTAGCGATGCTTCTTGGTGAAGCAGATCTCAGTGAAAAGACCAATCTGGAAGCTCTTCTTTCCGAAGACGTGAAACTTCAAGCCTATCGAGAACAGATGGAACACACCCTCGGTCTGGTAGGAGAGGCAAGCCAATCACTTTGGTCTTCCAAGGACCCTGCTCCAAGACTTTCCGAGGACCGGCGTGCCGCCATCCAGCAGGCTTGGGGAGAAGAACTCACCGAGTCCTCCAACGCATCGGGCACTAAGAGATTTCTGGCTAATCTCCATCCTCTTGTTCCTCTTGGCCTGGCTGCAAGTCTGGCCATACTTCTTGGCGGTGTCTGGTTGCCTCGGCAGTTGGAAAAAACAGAATCGGACAAGGTTGCATTTCATGTCGATCTACCAGCGGAAAGGATGCATGACGATTATGATCCTGATGCAAACGCGATTGCAACTCCCATGACTGAGGGGGAGGAGGAGTTTGAAAAAAAACATGGAGATATTAGCCATGGCTCCCCTGCCGTTACTGCGACTCTTTATTACCGGGCAGAAAAGGGTGGCGAAGACAAGGCGCTTCCCGGAGAGGATCTTGATAGCGATGGGGATCTTGGCAAGGATGCGATTATTAATGCCGAGGTGAAGAATCTTGGTGACCAATTTGCTGTACCAAAGCTGGCAAAAAAGTTTGGCACAGGCACGGTTCATCCCGCTAAGCCACAACCTCATGCCACCCCGGAACCAGAGCCTGCTTTGACACGGGAACCTTTCTCCTCAAGCAAAGAATTGATCGTAATCAGCGATGTGGAGAATGCCACCATTACTGATGGTGGCAAGCTTGGTGGATTCTTGTCACGGCTGGGTAAGGCCGGTGACAAAAATCATCTCTATGACGACAAGTCTAACCCTGATAATTTTGCAAGGGCTTCGGAAGCGAAACCCGGTATTTTACCAGGTGTCCGTTCCAATGGGGACAGAGATTTCACTATTACTGATGAAAATCAGATAAAACTTGGCCAATCCCTCCTGTTGACCCCGGATCCTGTCGTTGTCCCGATGCCGATAGCTAAACCACCAGCTGGCCCTGCTGCTGTTGGTATTCCAGATCCGGCATCGGCATCGGTTCCTTCTGTCCCGGCCCAATCGTCATCACCTTTTCAATTAAAAGCCCGCAAGCACCCTTTGGGGGGCAAGGAGGGATTACTGGGTTCCGAAGCAGCGAAAACAGGAAATCAGAAACAAGAGAGAGATGCACGGGGTTGGCTGGAGGATAAGCAGGCCTCGGTTAAGGTTCCTCCCTCGACCCAACCCCAGCCATTCGGCAATCGTGCGGATAAATCTGACTTGGGAGAAGAAGAAGCACCCAGTACTGACGTACCCACCGGAAATATTGCCGACCGTTCCAAACGTAAGGCCTCAGAGCAAACCCGCCGGATGGAGCGTGCAACAGCCTCGGCATCATCACCTGTTCCAGCCCCGCTTTCACTGTCTGGTTCAGTTGCCCGCCCCATCAATACATCCCCTGGGCCCGGCCAGCAACAGGCTGGAGGTGGCCAATTAAAAAACCTTTCTTTATCCGGATTTGCTGATGCTTCCTATTCGAACGGAAGTGAAACCCCGAAATCCCCCAGCGATCCTGCTGGAAATAACATCGGATTTGCAGGGAAAGTATCTCCTGTAGAGTTATTTAAATCGGAGACTGAGAGCATTGAGCGTCCTTTGAAAATGCAATTGGACCTGGCTGAAAAGATTTCCCTACAGGAGGAGATTACACCTCAAACCGGACTGGATAAAGTTAAAGAATCCAGCTCATTCCTCCGCCCTCCTTCGTCCGTTTTAGTGGAACGCAATAAGGAGGCTGAAGAAAGATTAAGGAAGAAGGCGCGGAATCTCGATCAGGCCCAGCTAAGTGCAGGGGATGGAGAGGGAACCAAGGACTTGAATTCCAAGAACGAGGGGAGAATCAAGCAATCCGGTACTTCCTCCAATCGGCCCGAGGAGCAGTTCCTGAAACAGGATAACAAATTGATGGATATTGGCGGGGAGATAAAAAAGCGTGAGGAACACGCATCGCAGGGCCTTGAGAAACTATCTGTAATTACTGATGGCTTGCTCGAAACGAATAAAAAAGAGTTCGATACCTTAGCAAAAGGCAGGAAGCTTGTTCCCACTACTGGCGGAATCACCACCGTCACCTCATCCAGAAATCAGCCCAGGGCCAACACCGTTTTCATTGATCGCGATGAAAATACCAACGATGGGACTCCGCTTAAGGATACACGCTCCGTCGAGACAAAGGATCATCGAGGAACTAAATACACAGCTTCAAGTGATGAAAAATCAAATCCTTCGCTTCGGAACCTAAATAAGTCTCTAGAGAAAACGGAGAAATTATCTGAAGCACTTGGAAAAGGAGGTGCTGGCACCAACGGGAAAAAACAAAATCTGAAAGTGTCCCCTTATCTTGAGACCGCAAAAATGCCGATTAATAAGAATCCCGGGGATGTACAAGAATTCGCTGAGTCAAAGACACATTTTAGTGACAGGGAATCAGGTCAGGTCGATTATGCCGCCGAACGTCAAGTCTTGATTACAGGATTGGCACCGGTTGACGACCAGAGCGAAGACGAAAGTAAAAGCAGCGATAATGATGTCGGTATCCGTATTCCTGTCCGCTTGCCGGACCCCAAACCCGAGGTTGTTACCGCAGAGGCACCGTATTCCACTTTTTCCCTTAATGTGAGCGATGCCTCCTTTCGCCTCTGCCAAGCCAATTTACTTAACGGGCAAATTCCTGCACCGCATGTTGTTCGCGCCGAGGAGTTTATTAACGCCTTTGACTATCGTGACCCTGCGCCATCCAAGAAGATGCCTCTGGCGTTTGCATGGGAACGTAGCCGTCACCCATTTGCCCACAATCGTGACCTTGTCCGTTTCTCGATACAAACAGCTGCCGAGGGTCGCCAGGGAGGCCAGTCCCTCAACCTCGTCCTTGCGATCGACAACTCCGGTTCAATGGAACGTGCCGATCGTGTGGCGATTCTTCGTGAAGCATTAAAGGTGCTCTCCACCAAGCTTCGGGCGAGTGACACCTTGAGCGTCATCGCTTTTTCCCGTACCCCTCGCCTCTGGCTTGATGGATTAAAAGGGGAGACTGCGCGCGCCAAGCTTTCCAATTTCGATGGCCTTGTGCCACAAGGAGGTACGAATATTGAAAGTGCGCTTGACCTTGGCTATGCCACGGCGCTCAAGCATTTTATTCCCGGTGGGAACAACCGGGTCATCCTTCTCACAGACGGTGCGGCCAACCTCGGTGCGATAGTACCCAAGAACCTAAGGAAGAAGGTGGAAGGCTATCGGAAACAGGGCGTTGCACTGGATTGTTTTGGTATTGGCTGGGACGGCTATAACGACCACCTGATGGAGGCCCTTGCCCGAAACGGTGACGGCCGCTACGCCTTCCTGAACAGCGCGACTGACATAGAACGTGATTTTGGCCGCAAGTTGGCCGGGGCATTGACTGTCTCGGCTGCTGACATCAAGGTGCAGGTTGTCTTTAACCCTGCCCGAGTCACCACACATCGTCAGGTCGGATATTTGCGGCATCAATTGAAGAAAGAGGATTTCCAGAATAATACTGTTGATGCCGCTGAAATTGGTGCTGCCGAATCCGGGAATGCCATCTACGTTCTTCAGGTCAACGACAAGGGAACTGGTCCCCTCGGCAAGGTTCATGTGCGTTACCGCGAACCCGTAAGCGGTCAATACAAGGAAATGTCCTGGCCACTACCATATCAGGCCAAGGTCCCCGTTTTGGCAGAAGCCTCTTCTTCCCTGCGGCTCGCTGCTTCTGCCGCCACTTTTGCTGAATGGCTTGGTCGCAGTCCATTCGCTGCAGATGTTGATCCACGTGTGATCCAGAAATTACTGAATGGCCTTGAGCAATCATTCCCCAGTGACTCTCCTGTGAAAGCATTTCAACAAATGGTGGTCGGTGCACACAGGCTAATGCCCAGATAGAGATCCCTCTCACAAATTCCTGACAAACCTTTTACTCGATGCTGACCTGCTTCCCACCAAAACCTGCTTTCATGTCAGGCATCCGTATTTAAACATCAATTAACCCTGCATATCTACAGCTGATGAAACCAATCCATAAATATCTGTATATACACAAAATATGGCTGTTACTGATTGCCGCCTGCCTTATGGCGGCAACTTCAACCAATGCCCGCACCTGGGTAAATGAAGACAGCCCTCCCTCCTTTTCTGACTTTGAGCTTACCGGGGAGGTGGTTGATGGCCTGATGCAGTTCTCTCTCACTGGCAATGCGCATATCCATGGCCGCAAGGGAGGGGAGTTAAAGGTTGTCTCTGGTGCAGTTGCTGTAACGGGGATCGAGAAAAAGTCGCGATACAAGGTTGCTCTTGTCGATGATGCCTACGTCCTCAAGTTTCCTTCCCGGGGTACTTATCCTGTTGTTTTCAATTTCAAGGCCCAGGTCTCCGAGGTGGATGGCTGGAAGTCTGTCCGTTTTAATGTGGTGACAGGTTCGCTGCGGAAGGTGCAGGTCAAGGGTCTACCTGCCGATGTGAAACTTGATATTCAAGATGCCTCCGCACCGATCCACAAAGACCTCACATATAACAGTTTTCTCGCAACAGGAGAGGACTTTCATATGCGCTGGAAAATAGCCACCCCTGAGAAGGCCAGTAAACTATTCTACTCAGCCGAGGCTGTCTGTGAAGCGTCGGCCGCCGCCGGGCTTCTTCGCCAGACCCACCTGCTTCGCCTCAGTGTAATGCAGGGCGAGATGAAGACCCTCCGCTTTGGCCTCGCAGGAAAAGGGGAGGTCGTACGTGTTGAGGGGAAGGACATCCTGAGCTGGAAGATTCTTCCTGCACCGGCAGGTGGGGAACGCGGTCTGGAAGTTCATCTGAATCAGGTTCAGGAGGAGTCCTATACTCTTGTTGTTCGCACCCAGACTCCCCTTGGCGTATTCCCTTTGAAATTTGAGCCCATGCGCCTCGTTCCGGCAGATGCGGTTCGTTACGGTGGCTACCTGCGTATTGTCAACGAGGGAGCCGTCCGTCTCGAGGTCCTCTCTGCACTTGGACTCTCCCAGCTTTCACCTGATCTTTTCCCTCGGGACAAACTGCTTCTGGATTCACAAAAGAAGAGAGCCGTCACGGTTGAGGAAGGCAAGCAGTCCTTTGCCTACCGATTTTCTGGTGCCGATTATACACTTAACGTTCAGGCGGACAATATTCTGCCTGAGTTGACAGTTTCTCAGATTCTAACTGTCCACCTTGGTGACAATGATACCATTCTACAAAGCGAGCTGGAGCTGGATATCCGGGAAGCCCCACTGAGGGAATTCAATATCCTGATACCTGCAGACTTTTCTGTTTCACAGCTCGACGCCAACTCCCTTGGTGATTACTTTGTTTCCCCTGAGCCCGGTCAGGCAAACCTCGCTCGTCTGCGCCTTGTATTCAGCACGCCTTTATCCGGTCGTCAGATTCTTGGGCTCAAGCTGGAAAAAAACCTCTCACTAAAGGATCAGGATTGGCCTCTGCCACGCGTTGAACCCCAGGGCGTCAAGTCTGTTCGTGGCTATGTCGGTGTGACTGCCGCCGAGGGGTTGCGACTGTCCTCTCCCAGTATTGAAGGAGTCACCGAAGTAGCCACAGCTTTTTTCCCCAAGCGGCTTGCAGGTCTCCAACTGGCTTTTCGAATCAAGGAGGAAGACTGGTCAATTGTTCTAAATGCAGCCCGTCTGGACCTGACCATTCAAGCTGATTCCCTGCATCTTTTCTCCATCGGTGAAGGAATTGCCTATGGAAGCACGATCATGAATTTTTTCATAGTCGGCGCACCGGTCTCAGAGTTCAAATTCGAGGCTCCGGAGAGTTACGGTAATATCGAGTTTATTGGTCAGGAAGTCAGGAATTGGAAACGTGACGGTAATCAGTATCAGGTCTTTTTACATACCCCGCAGGGGGGTGCCTATACCTTGCTTGCCACTTATGACTCCCGCTTCAATCCCCATGGGGAAACTCTTGAATTCACCGGCCTGAAACCGGTTGGCACACAATCAGAGCAAGGAACGATTATTGTCACAAGTGACCACTACTATCGTCAACCAGAAGCCGAACTGGAAAAAATCTCTGCCATGCTTATCGAAATGGAGCATGAAGAAATTCCCGCTGAATATCGTCTCCTCTACGATGCACCGATTGTTTCCTCCTACCAGTTCACGGCCAGACCCTTTGAGGCGAGTCTCAACCTCAAGCCCTACAGTCAGTCCATGACTGTTGGCCAAGTCGTTGACTATGCCCAGCTCAACACCCGTGTCTCAGGGAAAGGCGAAGTTCTCACGGATGTACACTACCTCCTCAAGAGCAAGGGATCGACCAACCTGCAACTGCATCTTCCTGAAAATAGCAGCCTTTGGACTGCAAAGGTCAATGGAAAGAAAGTTACGCCCATTTCCAGTGCAACAGCCACTCTTATCCCGTTGCCACAAAACGCCGACCCCAATACTATCGTTTCGATAGATCTCAAGCTGGCGACCGCCGGAATTGCCACGACCGGAGTTGGGAAAAATGAGAAACAACCCATTGATCTTCATGTTGCTGCACCATCTCTGGAGGCCCCTGTTCTTCTAACTGACTGGCAATTTAAAGCAGAGGAGGGGTTCCGCCTTGATTACCTGTCAGGTGGTATTAAGCCGGTAAATGCCCGTCCGAATATCGATGGTTTCACGTGGTTGCACAAGTTGATCAACGGTGATTTTGGCCGGCGACCTCTTGGTTATCTTGGCGGTGTCTTACTGGCTGCATTCGCCGCAATCCTACTTGTTCAATTTGCACGCCGTACTGGTAAGACATGGAAGGACGGGTCAGTCATGGGGCTTGGTTTTGCGGGGATTACACTCTGTGGACTTGCTTTCATCCTGGTGTTTCGTCTTCTCGATTATGCTCCAATGCCAAGTGGGGAGACTTGGAGCAATCTGGAGTTCCGTGCTCCTGTACAACTTTCTGGTGCTGAATTGGACGTAACCATCAGAAATGTTGAGCTGGGTACGGGATTTCCAAAAACTCTCAGTGCCTGGCCTGCCGCAGTCGGTGTGGCCCTGTGGTTTGTTGGTCTACTTTTCATCCTCAAGGGTGGGTTCAAACGATTTCTTGGAAACTTCGTTACCGGGGCTGCATGGATTTTTATTTTATGGGGGGTGCTCAGTCTTCCAAACGGCGGACAAGCCTTGCCTTATATTCTGGCATCATTCCTCGGCGTTCATGTTGCGTTTCCGATTATGAGGCATCTCATTCGTATTCCTCGCGGGGAGGTTTCAACTTCTCCTCATGGGGTTGTCACAGGTACTGCGCTTTTCATGCTTACGCTCTTCTTCCTTCCCAACGAAAGCGATGCGCGTATTACCCTTTTTAAAAAACGGGTTACTGCAGCCAAACCTGTTGCTGTACAAGCATCACATGAAGCACCTGCGAAAGGAAAGGTGGCGGTGTTGAAGCCAAAAGTAGCAGACAAGCAAATAAAGGCGCCCTCGTCTGCTCCGGCCATTCATTTTATCACCGAGGTTGAAGCCCTACACCACAGGGTTCAAATTGATGAGGGGCGCGCCAACTTCAAGTTTTCAGCCACGTGGGACGCAAAAGCGGGAGACAAACTGCTTCTTGCCCGTGAGCCTGCGATTATCACTGGCGGCACCTGGGACAACAAGTCCTTTAAGTTGCAGCAGGTTCGCCTGGAGGGGAAGGGGGCTTATTACCTTGAGGCCATCCGGGCCAAAAGGGAAGAAATATCAATTACTTTCCAAGTGAAGATTGCCTCAAGCAAGGATACATGGCAATCAATCCAGCTTCCGGGGATCACGGGCTTGCTCAATACTGTGGAACTGGATATCGACAGTCCAGATCTTGTCGTTGAATCTGCCCAATCTGTTACGCTCGTGGCGAAAGAGAACCTGCTAAATACACGAACAACTGCGACAGCAACCCTTATGAACGCAATGGCGGCCACCCTTCGCTGGCGACCGCGCAGTCGTGATATTAAGGCGGAGGATTCAGTCTATTATGCGGAGCTCAATCACTTGTTCACTCCGACCGCTGGAATTGTTGAAGGATTGCACGAGATTCGCATTCGTCCGGCTCAGGGGCAAGTCCGGGCACTGGCAATTGAGGTGCCGGGATCCCTGACAATTACGGATGTTGTCGCTGATCAAATGCAGGGATGGCGGTTTGATCCAGACACGCGTCTTCTGGATCTTTATTTTGAGCCTGGGTTTTCTCAGCCATTTGTATTTCATGTGCGGTCTCAGGTTGCTGCAAAGCCGTTACCCTATGATCAGGAGGTGTCACCAATTACTTTGAAGGATGCGGCCGGACAAGTTGGCCTTGTGGGTGTGGCCACGGGACCGGAGGTACAATTGGGGGATGTGCAGGCGGAACTACTTTCCCCTATCAACCTGGAAGACTTCCCCTCGGAGCTTGTCAAGCAGGCCATGGTAAACAGCAAGTCACTCACATTGCGTCGTTCCTTCCGGTATTCAGATCTTGAGGCAAGCATGCGGCTGTCCGCTTTGCCGGTGAAGCCGGATGTACGTGTCGCAACGAAGGAGACACTATCCATTGGTGAGGATCGAGTGGTACTTGCCTCCGAGCTACAGGTTAACATTTCCCGCGCCGGCATCTTTAAGCTCACCTTTGAATTCCCTGATGGAATGGATGTTGAATCCCTCTCCGGAACGGCCCTTAGCCATTGGACTGAAATAAAGAACAAGGATGGTCGAACCCTTACACTGCACCTGCGAGGGAAGACGCTTGGTGCCACTACATTCCATGTCAGCCTTGCCGGGTCAGGTATCACTACCGGGGAAAAGAGCTGGGCTGCGCCCCGGCTTATCATTCAGGAAGCCAGTAAACAGGTTGGGCAGCTTCAGGTGGTCCCTGAGCAGGGTATGCGACTCAATGTCCAGAATAGGGATGGCCTTACCCAGCTTGATCCAAAGAAAGCAGGCATACAGCAGAAGGGGGTTCTTGTTTTCCGGTTATTACAAAGTCGATGGTCGCTTAAATTTGGCATCGAGAAAGTGGAGCCCTGGATACAGGCTGTGGTTCTTCAGGACGTGCATGTTCGCGAAGGACTACATGAGGTTCAGGCAAATATTGACTTTGAAATCGAGAATGCAGGGGTGAAGACTCTTGGATTTAGCCTGCCAAAGGATGCGGTTGGGGTTCGTTTCCGTGGTGCTTCCGTAGCTGATGCATACCGAGTCCAGGACGGAGACGGCGGGGATTGGGAAGTGAAACTTGCCAGACGTTTTATTGGTAAGCTTCAGGTGCAGCTTTCATACCAGACAATTATTGATGTCGAGGATGACGCCGAGTCTGGCATTGAAGGGATTGTCATGGGAAACATTAACCTTCAGCGAGGATTCCTTACCTTGAAGACCGGCTCACGCCTTGAACTGCAACTGCTCGAACTCCCATCTGCATTAAAGGCGGTTGAATGGCAGTCTGTTCCACGGAATCTGAAGCGTGGCATTTCCGACGATGATGTACACTTCACCTTCCGGGTCCTGGAGTCCAATTACCGGTTGCCGTTACGGGTCATTCGTCACGAGGTCGAGGCGGTGCTCCCAGCCCGGGTCGAGAGGGTTGATATCGCGTCCGTTCTATCTGAGGCAGGTATCCTTCTCACGGAGGTTGTCCTGAAAATTCAACCCGGGAACAAACCCCACCTTGGATTGGAGTTGCCATCTAAAGCCAGGTTTTGGTCGGCCTTCATGAACAAGAAAAGCGTCTGGCCGTGGCGTGAGGGCCGTCAGATTCTTGTTCCGATGGAGGAGGGGAGCGTCGAGGGAGAGGCTGTAGAGATCAAGTTCCTCTACACTGTCGAGGTCGGTAAAATGGATAAGGACAAAGTCGAGAACCTGCTCCTTGGTCCCAGTTTCGACCTTCCCCTCGAGAACATAACCTGGCGCGTGCATTTGCCAGAGTACTGGGAAGTTACAGATTGGGAAGGCAGCACACTTGAATTGCGGGAAGAGAAGGGCAAGGAACTGGTGACCTTCGCGATCAGTGACTATGTTCAGCGTGAGGCCAGTCTTCGCCAGGAGCAGTATGAGAAGGCGGAGAGCCTACTTAACATAAGCAACGACCTTCTTGCCAAGGGCGAACAGCGCAGAGCACGGAAGGCGTTGCAGTCCGCATGGTCCCTTTCACAGGCAGATCGAGACTTTAATGAGGACGCCAGAGTGCAGTTACAGAACCTGAAGACCCAACAGGCTCTGGTTGGTCTCGCCAACCGTCGCAATTTCTATTTTAATGATAAACTTGGGCAACAGCAGGTGGAGGGGCATCAGGCTAAGGAATTATTACCATATCTTGGCCAGAAGAAGGCCAATTATACTCAGCAGGAGGCTCAACAGGTACTAGATCAGAATAGTGCAGAGATTAACAAGGACCTACAGCAACTCGCCACCTGTCTCATTGGCCATCAGGATGCGGCTTTGGCCATCCCGGAGGCAATTCGCGCCAATTTGCCGAAACAGGGTCAGGTCCTGACTTTTACCAGAAGTCTTCAGGTTAACACTGACACTGGCTTACGGATCCAGATTCAGGCAGAGCGACCAGCAGATCGAGCAGGCTTCATGAATGTCGGCTTGGCTCTCGTAGCCTTTGCTGGGTTATCAATTCTAAGCGGAGTTGCCAATCGTAAGGTTTAGAACTGCCATTCCATTTAAGTTCGAATTACTTCCACGTATTCCTTCCCATTGCGGACGCACTTTGTCATCATTCTTTCATCGAAGGTAGATAGTGCACCTTTATTCCGCGCTGCAAGACCGAGTAAGTAGATATCTAGCAGGAATTTTCCTGAGGTTAGGCTTCCTAGCTTGAATGGTGGTGAATCCAGAACCGATAACTCATCTGGCCAAAACACATGATGACCAGATTTTCTGAACTGGCGAAGCCTTTTGGCCGCTTCACGGGGTAGACCAAGAGATGCGGGATTGTTGGGGTGACTCATTATTCGGATAAAACCGTTCTCTGTCAGGGGACAGGTGGCCCAGCCTTCCTTGCGAATTCCTTCAAACCATCCATGTGAAAGATCATGATGCTCGTGCCCTGGGTCATAAAGGGCAATCAGCACATTTATATCGAGCAATCGAACCATGCTTTTAAGAGGGATTCTTAATCCGGTGGGTTATATCCCGAGTTCATCCCTCAGACGATTTAGGTCACCTTCGGTGAGCGGGCTTCCTTTTCGAAGAGGTAATAATGGAACGCCGTTTCGAACTCCTGTGACACTATTTGATATTTGCGCCTGGAGATGTTTTTGGAGGGATTCGATCACCAGAGCTCGAAGAGTGGTTGCATGTTCTACTGCATGAATTCTTGCTTTTTTGTAAAGAGGTTCGGGAAGATCTATGGTTGTTTTCATATAATACGGGAATATGTATTCCCGTATTCCTGTTTCGCCGTCAAGAAACATTCAAACTTTATTTTCTGGATAAAGGATGAATTGTCTTCAGGAATAGGTGCTTAACCTTTTAGTCTCTCCCATCAGAAGGTTAAATTTGTCCTTTTGCATTGCCGTACATTCGGGATCAGGAAACATTATTTTGGTATGGTGAAAAACGTACCTTTTAATCCTCTCCGGATATTTCTATCATGGAGGGGGACAATTGCCCGTGGACCCTATGCACTCGCCGGCACGATTCTTTTTTTTGTCAAATGGAACCTGGATCGGTTGCTTGGAGCAGGTCTTTTTGACGACCCTTGGCCGGTTCGTTATATTTTCCCGCGAAGAGGCATCCTTGAGTTAGCTGAAGATGGACGTCAGATTGTCGCTATTCTTGGTGCTATATCCCTTCCTTTTATTTATATCGGGATTGTTTTAACGTTGAAGCGTTTGCGATCCGTTGGACTTCCCTTGTGGTTGGTGCTGCTTTTCTTTGTGCCCTTTATAAACCTCTTGTTCTTTATCTTGCTCAGTACTCTGCCGGGGAGGGCTGATGAAACGTCATGGGAGAATTCACGAAAAACATCCTTCTTGGATAATTACATCCCTAAAAATCGGATTGCTTGCTCCGCCTTAGCCGTAGTTTTATGGGCAGGTCCAGCCTTGTTGGGGATTTACGTTTTCCATGATTATGGGTGGGGGCTCTTCCTGGGGATTCCATTTGGCCTCGGATTTGTAGCTGCTATTTTGTCAGGATGGCACAATTCATCTACAGTCAGAAACGGGATTATTGCAGCGGCAATTTCCACTGCTTTGGGCCTTTGCCTGTTATTTCTTTTCGCATTGGAGGGTATCCTTTGCATTGTGATGGCAGTACCCATCGTGTTTCCAATTGCTTTTTTTGGGGGGGTACTGGGCAGTCTAGTTCAATCAAATAGGGGCAAAAGCCTTTGTGTTCTTTTTATTGGAACCATTTTACTTATGGGTTTTGAGCATCTTGAAAATCCGCGACCTCCAACATGTGCTGTAATTTCCACCATTGAAGTCGATGCATCACCACAAACTGTATGGGAAAACGTTGTTACATTTTCCGATTTACCTGAAGTAAAGGATTGGCTTTTCAAGACTGGCATCGCATACCCGACACATGCCGAGATTAAAGGCCAAGGGGTCGGTGCGGAGCGATCATGTGTCTTTTCCACTGGGCCTTTTGAGGAACCGATCACAGTTTGGGATGAACCACGGGAATTGCGCTTTGGGGTGACATCGCAGCCAGCGCCCATGCAGGAGTGGACCTTCTATCCTCATGTTCATCCACCCCACTTGGAGCGTTCCTTTCGAGCGGAGGAAGGGCAATTTTTACTGGAGCCTCTACCTCTTGGGCGTACAAGGCTTCACGGGACAACTTGGTATCACAATAATCTCTGGCCATCAAGTTATTGGAAGCTGTGGTCTGATTTTATCATTCACCGGATTCATCTTCGGGTCCTCAATCATGTGAAAGATATTTCTGAACAGGGCTGAGAATCATTTTTCCGATTGCTCCATTTGGAAACACCTTCATCATAAATTTCGGCATTATGAAAGTGATACGAGCAGACAGCGCAGGTTTTTGTTGGGGTGTGGAACGAGCCATTAATATTGCCCGCGACTTAGCGGCAGATGGAACTCAAGAACGAACCGTTTATACCGATGGTCCACTTATTCATAATAGCCAAATGATGGAAAGGATGAAGGCGGAGGGTGTCCGTGAGGTCGGTGATTATTACAGCAAGTCAAAGATTAAGGTCGATGAGGGCGCTAAGGAAGACTCCGTTGTTGTTGTTCGTGCACATGGTATTTCTCCTGATCGCCGAAAGTATTTAAAGGGACTGGGCCTGCCATTTAAGGATGCAACCTGCCCGGATGTCGGCATTATCGCTGGTAAAATCAAGAGCCATGCCCTAAAGGGATTTGATATAATTATTTTTGGTGACCCAAAGCATCCCGAGGTTACCGGGTTATTGGGCTACGCTGATGGCCGAGGACATGTCGTCCAGAATATGGATGACTTGGATGCCTTACCCGAGTTCAATGGTGAAGTTTGTATGGTTTCGCAGTCTACCATGTTTTCCCATGAGTATAAGGCACTGGTGGATCAAATTTTTAACCGGTACCCTGAAGCCCAAATTTTTGACACGATATGCGGTGCTACCAAGGAACGCCAATCTGGTGTATTGGCTCTGGTTGAACAAGGTGCCGAGGCTATCATAGTAATTGGAGGTCGTCATTCTGCCAATACATGTAAACTCGTTAAGCTAGCCGAGTCACATGGTAAACCAACATTCCACATTGAGACTGCAGCAGAGTTGAATGCCGGGATTTTCAGTCAATTTGACGCCGTTGGAGTGACTGCTGGTGCATCGACTCCAGAGTTTATTATTGAGGCTGTATGCAAAGAGTTGCACGAGGTTTAACTCTCTGTTCACTTTTGTTGGCTTAGAAATGCAACCAACTGTTTAAAGGCGTTGGCTCTGTGGCTTATACGATTTTTGAGATCTGCAGAAAGAATACCAAATGTATTTTTGTGGCCCTCTGGTATAAAGACTGGGTCATAACCGAACCCATCAGAACCTCTTTCTTCCAATGCGATAGATCCTTCACAGGTTCCTGAAAAAACATGCTCTTGATTATTGGGCCCCAAAAGTGCAAGGACACAGATAAATCGGGCTTGGCGCATTGCATAAGGGATACCTTGCATGGCTTTAAGCAATTTAAGGCGGTTTTCATCATCGGTTGCATTTGATCCAGCAAAACGGGCTGAGTAGATTCCAGGGTTTCCGTTTAGGGCATCAACAACAAGTCCGCTGTCATCGGAGAGTGTCCAGTAGTCCTTATCTATTATCCGGTGCAATGCGTGGGCTTTTAGTAGGGCATTGCCTTCAAATGTAACGGCGCTTTCCTCCACATCAGGCATGCCACCAAATTTTTTGGCACCTCTGACTTGAATGTCAGGCAGGTTTTTTTTGAGCATATTCTCAAGTTCCCCAACCTTGTTGGCATTATTTGTTGCGATGTATAGTTTCACGGACGACTGATATATCCACGGAGAAGCTGATCATCGCCTAACGTAGCGTGTTGAACATTGGTGAGAGAGATAGATTGTTCAATGGATTCTATCTGGCGTCCATGAAATACCGGAATGGCCGATATATCCCCCAGGATTCTAGGTGCTCGATAGGCGAAAAGGTAGTCTAGATTACCAGAATTCAGGAAGGAACTGAGAAGCTTGGAACCGCCTTCAATGAGTACGCCATTAATTGCCGCATCTACGCATCTGTTTTTAAACGATTCAAGACAGGGTCTGCCCTCTTTTTCCGGGAGCTGCCAAATGGACAGGGATGAGTGCTTAATTTCTGAAACAATTTTTGCTGGAGCAGATTCTACGGTTACGAGGATAGTCTGATCTCTAAAATTATCCATGTAGATTGCTTTATTTGGCCAGGTTTTTAATTGGCTATCGAAGACAAATCGAATGGGGCACCAGTCTTTTCTTCCCTCAATACGACTGGTTAGGCTTGGGTTGTCTGCCATTACAGTGCCTGCACCTACTGCAATGGCTGGAAATAGCCTGCGCCATCGCATTACATCTTTACGAGCCTTTCCTGACGTGATCCATTTTGAGTGCCCATTATGGGTTGCCGTTCGCCCATCGATGGTGGTGGCGACTTTACCTGCAAGTAGGGGGGTCTGGGTTTTGATCCAGTGGTTAAACAAGAGATTGAGGTCGCGGCATTCATCTTCCATCTCTCCCATGTGAACTTTGATGCCAGCGTTCTGAAGTAACTGAATGCCTTTTCCTGAAACCAGCGGGTTGGGGTCGATTGTACCAATATGGACATCACGGATGCCCGACTTAACAATAGCTTGTGTACAAGGGGGCGTTAAGGCATCGATACAGCAAGGTTCAAGTGTGACATACAGGCTGGCTTTCGGAGATGGTTCCCTTCCCAAGTCCCGGAGGGCATCTACCTCGGCGTGGTCTTTACCCGTTGCTTTGTGATATCCAGTGGCAACGACTTCGCCATTTTCTACTATGACTGCTCCAACCATGGGGTTGGGGTGAGTCTTTCCCCAAGCCCTTTTGGCCTCTTCAAGTGCCAATTTCATTGGGCTATCTAATTTGTATTCCATCTCTTGGATTATTAATGCGAAGTGGCTAAAATCATGATGAGGGCTTTTACACCCCCCCCCACGCTAATTATT
>JABJCN010000161.1 GCA_018668635.1 Opitutia bacterium | reverse complement strand
ATCTCAGGGATGAAGGCACTCAAAACTCGCATGGACAATACGGATCAAGTTCATATTTCTGGCGACAACACAGACCTTTGCTTCTCCATCAAGGGAATTGGTGCTGTTTCTTGCGGTGGTATGCACAACATTCCAGATGGTGAAGTCTTCTCCTGCCCCGTTCGAGATAGTGTTGAGGGAATGATCAGTTTCAATGCTCCAACAGTTTATCAAGGGGCATCGTTTGATAACATTCGTCTACATTTCAAAAAAGGTAAGGTTGTTGAGGCTACTGGCAGTAATCCAGTTCGCCTCAACGAGATTCTTGATCAGGACGAGGGTGCCCGCTATATCGGGGAATTTGCCATTGCTTTCAATCCCCATATCATTCATCCAATGCGGGATATACTTTTTGACGAGAAGATAGCTGGTTCCTTTCACTTTACACCCGGCCAAGCCTATGAGGAGGCGGATAATGGGAATCGTTCTCAGGTTCACTGGGATATGGTATGTATCCAGCGTCCGGATTATGGAGGTGGTTCCATTTTTTTCGATGGTGAACTGATCCGGCAGGATGGTCTTTTTGTACCACCTGATTTACAATCTTTGAATCCGGACTATTTGCTTGCGACTGATTAGCGAATTTCCCCTTTGAGGTTTGCTTAATCTTTTCACTATTTTCTCTCCCTAAGTTTTAAACACCAAATGGAATCTTGGAGTGATCGTCAAAATTTGGTCGTACCTGAAGAAATTTCTGGTCGTGCTGATAAGGTGCTTTCTACACTGATATCTGGTATGAGTCGTTCTCGCGTTCAGCAATCATTTGAAGCTGGAAAGGTATGGAGAAATGATAGGATTCTAACTAAACGCGACAAAGTGTTTCCTGGAGAGACTCTCCACTACCATTTGCTTGAGAGTGTTGAATCTCTCTTGGAACCAGTTGATATCCCTTTGGAATGCTTATTTGAGGATGACCATGTTATCTTTATTAACAAGGCTCCAGGTATGATTGTTCACCCAGGAAGCGGCACCGGTCCAGACACCCTTGTTCATGCTCTTCTTCATCATTGTGGTGAAGCTTTTGCCCAAGTGGGTTCCGTTGAGCGCCCAGGGATTGTCCATCGTCTTGACAAGGGGACATCTGGTGTGATTGTCGTTGCAAAAACTCAGGAGGCTTATCTCGGGTTGGTACAACAATTCAGCCAGAGGACTTTAAAAAAGTCCTATATGGCGATAGTTACAGGCAATTTTAAGCTTCATTCTGGGACATACTCTTATCCGATTGGTCGGCACCCTGTACATCGTTATAAAATGGCGATCGATCCTCGAGGTAAACCAGCTGAGACTGATTGGGAAGTCGTGGAACGTATTACCCGAGACTTCACCTTGGTTAGATGTGTTATTCATACTGGTCGCACGCATCAGATTCGAGTGCACTTCGGTGATTCAGGATTTCCTCTGGCAGGTGATGAGACATACGGCTACAAGACCGTAAAATTTCCAGACCTTCATCCTCCCCGGGTTATGCTACATGCACAATCGTTGGGAATCATTCATCCCGTTACCGGAGAATCACTGGAATTAGAGGCATCTATACCGGATGATTTTTTAGGTTTTATCGGGGAATTGACCCAGTAGAGTCGCAGCAAGACCAAAGCGTAAGTTGTAGTGACTGTGATGAAAGTGGCGGCAATTAAAATATTCCGCAACTTTCATCAATACGAACAATGCTACTGGAAGGATATCAGCGCGCTCATTAGGTAAATGAGAAATCAGGCACCGTTCAACAAGAGGTAGTTGTCTGATTTCCTCATAGAACTGTTTGAGCTGAGATATTTCTAGAATTGGAGTGGTCTGATTATACCTTAGACCGTTGCGGTTACCCAAAACCGATCGAGTTACGCTAAATGCCCCTCCACAACCGATGAGAAATAGGTTTTTACCCTTAATGAGCGATGCAGTTTCAAGATTTTCTTGCACATGTTTGTCAATCGACTGTTCCTCTTGGTCGGTTATCGGATCGCATCCATCTGCAGTGAAGCTTCGAGTTAATCGGACGGCACCCAATGGTAAACTGACATTTTGCTCCAAGCATCCTTTCGAGTAGTTGATGTATTCCATGCTTCCTCCACCAAGATCTATTGCACAAAAGGATTTATGGTTAGGCAGGTCTGGATCGCAGGAAATCCCACGTCCAATTAACACGGCCTCTTCTTTTTCGCTAAGAATTCGTATTTTCTGGCCAGTGGAGGTTTCCACTTCTTGTTGAAATGCATTCTTATTCACTGCATCACGTACAGCTGATGTTGCAACAACAAGCACCTTCTCCGGATTGTATTTCTTTGAAAAAGAGAGTAAGTCTTTTATTGCTTCTACTGCGCCCTTTCGCTTTTCCTTTGTCAACCAAGGTTGACCTTCGCGGATTTCACCGCCAAGTCGGGCTTCTATACTATTTGCCGCAATCTGCTTAACGTTTTTGTCACAATACTGGGCGCAAAGGACCTTGATTGTATTGCTGCCTACGTCGATTACAGTCGCGGTATTTTTCCCTCGCATGCATCCTTTTTCAAGAACGACTGCATTAATGGCAACTGGTAAAAGTCCCGAGTTGTCCGTAACGGGTTTGGTTCTAGATTATTCACTTTCTTAGTGAGAGTGAATTTGCTCTAAGGGAATTTGTTCCACCTATTCTGTGCCTATTGTGTTGTTTTAACTGTTCTGGATTCTCAACTTTCAGTGGGGATTTCGATAAATATTTGATGCGTGCAAGCTCTATCTCAAGGGTTTGGACTTGTTTTTCAAGTTCACGGTTTCGCGCTTCCATAACTAGATTCTGCAACCCGAGGGTATCTTGATGTTTCTTTATTTGTGAACGAAGAATTAATTGTTCACTTTTTTTCGTGTCGAGAATCTTTGATTGTTGTTCCTTTAGCTTTGTGTGTTTTTCTTCAAGTATAACAATTTTGCTCTTCAATTGTGCAATCAGTTGACTTGATTCCCCAACCGTCCTGAGAGCATTTACTACTTGTGAGTTCACTTTATTCAAATTCAGTGCAACTTTCTCTTCATTATTTTCATTTTGGATAAGGGTTTTACGGAGAATTCCATTTCTTTTGATCTGGGCGTTCAGATTTTCCTGTTGTTCGTTTTTCTCATTTTCAAACGATTGCAGATCGATGGCCTGTTTAATTATTAATTTATTGGAATTATGCCAGAAGTAGAAAGTGAATCCTAATGCTATCAGGGTTATCACATGTAATATTATGGATAGGTATTTCATCCCAATTGTTTGGTTTGATGGCGTCATGTTTATGACAACATATGAAACAAACATACCTACATTTGCAGTAATTTGCAAATTGTCGCCGATTTGCTTGTATTCAAACTGGTTCTTTTAACTGGTAACCAGCCTTGGCTATGATTACGGAAAACTCTCCTTTGTGGCTGCCAGTATATACCTCTTCCCTTACTTTCTGGGCTAATCCTGTATGAAAGGTTTCGTGAAGTTTTGTTATTTCACGTGCAACACATATACATCGATCATTGCCAAGGATCTCAACGAGATCATCCAGGAATTTTAAAATTCGATACCGTGACTCGTAGAGTATCACGGTATGATTTGCATTTTTAATTTCCTCGAAAAATCGTTTTCTTGCTGCCGATTTTGCCGGAAGAAACCCTGCAAAGAGAAAACGGTCTGTCGGTAACCCAGAGGCTGCCAGTGCTGAGATTCCTGCTGTGGGACCTGGGATTGGGGTCACCTTCAAATTACGGACTCGACATTCGCGAACCAACCTAAATCCTGGATCGCTAATTCCCGGAAAGCCTGCATCTGAAACAAGGGCAATCAAACTGCCGTTTGCAATTTTGGTTGCCAATTCAAGAGCAAGTATTTTCTCATTTTCCTCTCGATAAGAAATTGTGGGGAGGTGAAGCCCCAGATGATTGAGTAGCTTCTGTGTTACCCGGGTATCCTCACAGGCCAAGAGGTCTACTGTACCCAATATTTCTTTTGCTCTTGGTGATATATCGGATAGGTTTCCGATTGGTGTTGCCACCAAATAGAGGCAACCTTGCGACATCTCCTTGTCAGTTGGGTTTCTACACCGAAGGTTTAGCGACCGCCGAGTCCAGGCAATCGGTTTTCCCATTCAGCAGGTCGAGACCAAGGCACATTGGATTCTCCATCCTCCATATAGGTACAACCTCCAAGCAATAAGCCGCCAGTAGTAACTGCAAGTAAAAGAAGGGTTTTAAGAATATTAATTTTCATGGCGTTTACAAGAATGAGTATACTTCTGATCACTCGGCGATTGTCACGGCATCTCCTTTTTTCAGACTGATGATTGACTGCCACTCTTCAGACTCTGTGTTTTGTAGAACTTGGAAAAGAGTATATTTGGGCTTAACATCTACAATGCCGAGCCGGGCTAGAGATGATCCGTTACGAAGCAGTCGCATCCGCATATTTGACTTGATGCCGTGGCTTTCTCCTACGTTTACTGCCAATATCTTTTGTTTTTCATTGAAACCCAGTACCAGCACATGTTTTTGAAAGGCTTGCTGAGGGGTTAGAATGAGTTCATTTGGATTACCACTTGGAGAGGATGGATTTACGGCGTTTGGCTGTTGGCCTGGTGTGAGTACTCCGACTTGGCCGGATGTCGCTGTTGCCGGGGTTCTTATCTGTGTTCGGAGCCGGTTTACTTCAATTTGCAAGTCCTGATTTTTTGTTTCGGTCTCAGAAATTTTTTCCTCCTTGGCGGCGAGGGTTACTTTCAATTCTTCTGTCTGTGTTTTCAGGCTTTCCTGTAAATTCTCTATTTGTGTTTGATGGTTTTTTTGCTCATCCAGATAGTTCGTCTGTAACTGCGCATATTTATTGTCTTTTTCCTGAATGGTTTCGTTCAGGTCTTCAATATTCCCCTTTAGTTGGCCGTTCTCTGTTATTTTCTCTCCCAGCAACGTATCTTTTTCTTTCACATCATTTTCCAGACCACTGATCTCTTGGGTCTTTTTTTCGATAATTCCCTTTTGGGTTTCAATCTTGTCTGTTTGGACTAGAATATGCCCCTTCAGTGTCAGTTGTTTATTGGGGTCGGGGCCACCAAGTGTTTTTGCCTCATGCCCAAAATATTCATCGACCTTTTGTATGGTCTTCAAGGAATCTTCCAGCCCCTTGAGTGCCTTTAGACTGTCGCTACCTCCGCGCTCGTTGATCTTTGCGAAATTTGCATCTCGTGTCGTTTTATCCTGTTTAACTTCAGAATTTGGCGATCTTTCCTTATCATAATATCCTGATAGAAACTCTCTTTCCTGAATAACGGCTTCTTTCTGGGCGACTAAATCCTTTTTGTCGATCCAGCAGTAGACGGCAAATCCACAGGCTCCAAGTGACAGGATACGGAGTATGATGGAAAAAACTTTCATGGGCGTCTCTCCTTTTTCACAGGCATATTAACTATCTTAACGATTGGTGCAAGATGTTCAAAACTTTAAAAGTTTATTACAAACATATTCTGAAATCAAGCCCTGTAAAGAAATTTTGAGAGGTGGAAGGTGGACGATGGTTTTTTATAAATAGGGCTATCTGGCTTTGAAGCAAGGAATTCAAGGAGCTTGTAGATTGTCTCAGTGCAGTCTTCCGGGGCGAGCCTTGCCTTGATTTCATCAGCAGTCAGGGCTTCGCCGACAGCGGCTTGCAGGCATTTTTGGATGCGCAGGTTGAGCTCAATTACACCTGCAGCTGCCTTTTTGCCGGCTTCGACACCGGGTTGATGGTAGGCATTGATTCCAATGAAGCTGGCATAAAATCCAACGGCCCTTTCAAAAAGTGCGATTAATTGGCCTACGCTGATGGGGGATACTTCTTTCACTGTGATCGTGATGGAATCGCGTTTATTTTCGTGCAGTGCCTGCCGTGTACCCAGGAGAAAACCCTCAAGATAGTCCCCAGAGGTAATATTAGGTTCGACTTCGACTTGCTTTTCCTGACTTTCCCTTAGTACCTCGATAAATGTGACAAAGAAGTTGTTTACCCCTTCTCGTAGTTGTTGGACGTAGGCATGTTGGTCGGTTGACCCTTTGTTTCCATAAACAGCAATACCTTGATTTACAATGTTTCCTTTAAGGTCGAGCTCTTTGCCCAGTGACTCCATGACCAGTTGCTGGAGGTACTTTGAAAAAAGCTGTAGGCGATCCTTGTAGGGAAGGACCACCATGTCTTTTTCTCCCTTGCCACCTGTCGCATGATACCACATCAGGGCAAGGAGCATTGCGGGGTTTTTTGCAGTTTCTGTTTCACGGGTGACCACATCCATTTCCCGGGCCCCTTTCAGTATTTTTTCAATATCCAACCCTTGTAGGATGGCAGGAATCAGACCGACAGTTCCAGTTTCACTGGTACGACCACCCACCCAATCCCACATGGGAAAACGTTCAAGCCACCCGTTTCCCTTTGCAAATTCATCGAGTTTTGAGCCAGCGCCTGTAATCGCGACAGCATGGGCCCCGAAATGGAGTCCAGACTTTTTATACGCATCTTTTGCAAGGAGCATACCATTGCGAGTCTCCGGTGTTCCCCCGGATTTAGAAATCACAAGTACCAGGGTTTTTCCTAGCTTCCCATCAAGTTGTGCCAGAATGGTGGCGATACCATCCGGGTCAGTGTTGTCAAAGAAGTGGACTGCAAGCTTGTCAGTATTTGGGTGGCCCAGGGCTTGACTTACAAATTGCGGACCGAGAGCTGACCCGCCGATCCCGATTACAAGCAGGTTTTCAAAAATACCACTCGCACCTTGGATTTCACTGGAGTGGACCCTGGCGGCAAAGTCCTTCAATTTTAGCAGGGAGGCCTCAATTTCATTTTGGATTTGTTGATTCGGTGCCAGTTCAGGATTACGCAACCAGTAGTGACCTACCATGCGACCTTCATCCGGGTTGGCGATGGAACCACTTTCGAGTGCCTGCATATCGGCGTTGGCCTTCTCAACCAAGGGCACCATACTTTCGAAGAAATCATCTCTAAACCTCATTCGACTGATATCGATGGCAAAGCCGATTTCATCTATTTCCAGATAATGTTTTTTAAATCTGTCCCAGTTCATCTTACTTTAGATCAATGGTTTGAATCCCATTTAAAATATCATCTCTGGATATTTTATAAATCCATGTCAGTTACTGCTCCATAAGAAGCGGATGAGACAAGCTTTGCATACTTGGCAAGAGTGCCACGTGTTTCTTTCTTTTCCTTTGATTGCCAATCTTTTAGACGCTGCTGGATGTCTTGCTCAGGTAGGTTTAGGTTTATCTCATTTTTTTCGGCATTAATGGTTATCGGGTCACCATTCTTCAGGATTCCAATAGGGCCTCCAATAGCAGCTTCTGGAGTTATATGGCCGACTACAAAGCCGTGGCTTCCTCCTGAGAAACGTCCATCTGTGATAAGAGCCACATCTTTTCCCAGTCCTCTTCCCATGATAGCCGAGGTCGGGGCCAGCATTTCCCGCATTCCAGGACCACCAACAGGACCTTCGTTGCGGATGACGACCACATGACCAGCTTCCACTTTTCCTTCTAAAATACCTTCCAATGCATCTTCCTCAGACTCAAAGGTGATTGCTTTGCCTGTGAATTCGAGTCCCTCCTTCCCTGAGATTTTTGCAACTGAACCCTCAGGAGAAAGGTTGCCGTAGAGAATGCGAAGGTGACTATCCGCTTTGATCGGATTATTGAGCGGATACACGATATCCTGATTTTCAGGGTAGGGTTCTGTGTTTGCCAGATTTTCGGCTACTGTTTTTCCTGTAACAGTTAGACATCCACCGTGAATTAATCCAGCATCGAGCAGTATTTTCATTAGTGGCTTAAGCCCGCCGATTCGGCAAAAATGTGACATATTGTATTTGCCACTGGGTTTAAGGTCAGCAAGTACCGGGACACGCTTTCCAATCTCAGTAAAGTCATCCAAGCTAAGTGCCACATTAGCAGCGTGTGCCATGGCCAGCAGGTGAAGGACCGCATTAGTGGATCCACCCAGCGAGATGACTACTGTTATGGCATTTTCAAATGCTTCACGGGTCATGATATCGCTTGGTCTGATATTCGCTTTTATTAATTGAACCACTGCTTGGCCAGCGTTGCGACAATCTTCCTCCTTGTCCTTGGACACGGCAAGTTGTGCGGAGCTATTTGGAAGGCTCATACCTAGGGCCTCAATCGCAGAAGCCATGGTATTTGCTGTATACATACCTCCACAGGATCCAGGACCTGGTATGGACTTGCATTCTATTTCCTTTAGCTCCTTTTCGTCAATGGAGCCAGATGCTTCCTTTCCCACAGCTTCAAAGACCGAGACGATGTCTACCGCTTCTTTCTTATGTATGCCGGGCAAGATGGTTCCCCCATACACAAATACGGATGGCCGGTTGAGTCGTGCCATTGCAATTATGCAGGCAGGCATATTCTTGTCACAACCGCCGATGGCGACCACTCCATCAAAACCCTCCGCTCCTGCCACGGTCTCGATTGAATCAGCTATTACTTCTCTTGATACTAGGGAATAGCGCATGCCAGGTGTTCCCATGGATATCCCATCGCTTACTGTTATCGTTCCGAATACGATTGCTTTACCGCCGGCTACATTAACGCCAGTCTCAGATTCACGGGCAAGCCCATCAATATGCATGTTGCATGGCGTAACCATACTCCATGTGGATGCAACACCTACGACGGGTTTTAGGAAATCTTGATCTTCAAATCCAACTGCTCTAAGCATGGAGCGATTGGGTGCACGGTCCTTACCGTCATTGATTACAGATGAATAGGGGCGGTCAGTTGTGTCTGCCATGGTGTTTTGTAATAATTTGATAAAATCGAGGATTGGGAGGATGTGTGGGTCTGCTACTCGGGCAAGTCGGAAATATGCCAGATATATAAACCATGCGAATTAATGAGATCGCTTTTTGCCTGACATTGCGCGTTTTAAACTTCCCGCCTCTTCATTTTTTCGCTAAAAGCACCGCTCAACTCTTTTCAACCTATTCCATATGAGCCTTGAAGACCTTAGGACGCAAATCGACGATATCGACCGACAAATAATCGAGCGACTGAACCAACGTGTTCTACTGGCCTCGGAAATCGGGAAGATAAAGACAGAGATTGGTGCAGATACATATGTTCCTGTTCGCGAAGAGGAGGTATTCAGAAAGCTGGAAATGATTCAACCCGAGGGGCACCTTGGCTCGCGAGCTATTCGCTCCATCTATCGCGAGATAATTTCTGCTTCCATCGCATTGGAGAAGCCTCTTGTTATTGGATATCTTGGTCCTGAGGCAACCTTTACACAACAGGCAGCCTTGAAGAATTTTGGATCTAGTGTGGATTATAATCCTTGCAACAGCATTGCTGATGTCTTTCACCAAGTTGAAAAAGGCGAGGCTGACTATGGTGTGGTACCTGTTGAGAATTCTACTGAAGGTGCTGTTTTTCATTCCCTTGATATGCTGGCGGAGACCGACCTTAAGATTACGGCTCAAGTCTATCTTCCCATTGAGCATTGCCTGCTTTCTCTTCATCCACCGGAAGCAATTCGCGAAGTTCATTCCAAGGATCAGGCCTTGGGGCAGTGTCGCCGCTGGTTGCGTTCGAATCTGCCAACTGCTATTCTTCAAGATTGTTCCAGTACCGCCCACGCAGTTGAAATAGCCCAAAAAAAGGTTGGTTCCGCAGCAATCGCATCCAGCCTTGCGGGGGAGATTTATGATGTTCCTGTTCTTTTTCGAGGGATTCAGGATCAGGCTGAAAACATCACTCGCTTCCTCGTCATTGCTCGAAAATCTGGCCCCATCGGTAATGGGGCAGTACCACAACGCACCAGTATCGTTTTTTCTCTCAAGGATAAGATTGGTGCATTACAATCCGCTCTTGAACTCTTCAGTAATCGGGGGGTCAATCTTTGTAAAATTGAGTCGCGTCCAAGTCGACTCAAGCCTTGGGATTATTTTTTCTTTATCGATTGCATTGGTCATTTTGAAGACGAGCTAATTAGCGAGTCTTTTTCAGAATTGAAGGATATTTGTTCTGTTGCGAAGTGGCTTGGAAGTTATCCGGATGTTCGTTAGTCTATACCATTCTATTTAGGCTACACTGGAGAATATTAATTTTTAGTATATGGAAATCCTCAGGATTGGTTTCATTGGAGCTGGTGGAAATACGCGACTGCGGCATCTGCCTGGTTTTAATAAATGTGAGGGAGTGGAACCTTTTGCAGTATGCAACCGTTCGCTGGAATCTTCACAGAAGGTTGCTGAGGAGTTTGGAATTCGCCATGCATTTACAGATTGGCAGGAGATCATTGATCATCCTGATGTGGATGCGGTTTGCATCGGTACTTGGCCCAATACTCATGCGCAGATGACCATTGCTGCCCTAGAGGCGGGAAAACATGTGCTTTGTGAGGCTCGGATGGCTGCAAATTTAGTGGAAGCAGAGGCGATGCTGGCTGCCAGTCGTGTTAGGCCTGATTTGGTGTCCCAGCTCGTCCCATCACCATTAACCTTAAATCTAGACACACGAATTATTACTCTTTTGCAGGAATCTTTGATCGGTAAGTTGCAGGAGGTTTTTGTCGGCCATACTTTTGCAGACTACCAGCATCCGGAAGACCCCTTGCCTTGGCGTCTTGACCGC
The DNA here is from genome assembly GCA_018668635.1 of Opitutia bacterium. GTDB lineage: Bacteria > Verrucomicrobiota > Verrucomicrobiia > Opitutales > JABJCN01 > JABJCN01. The sequence continues at coordinate 11,719 of JABJCN010000161.1, read as the reverse complement.
AGGTTGAGCGGAGTGAATGCATTGACTCTAGGCATTCTTCACGAAATGCTCCAGAGATGGATTCCCGGGGACTTAGATGTACTGCAGGCACTTGCAGGAATATATACTCCAACAAGAATTGATGATGCGACAGGAGAGAGGATAGAGGTAACTCTTCCTGAGAGTTTGGATGTTTTAGCTCAGTTTGTGGATGGACCAAGGCTAACTTACCACATTAGCGGTGTGGATGCTGGACCACCCATTCTGGAAGTTCGAATTAATGGAACCAAGGGATCTCTGCGGGTTGATATCGCCCATCAGACTTTAACTTTCTACGGTTTGGATAATGAAGCAGGTAAACTTATTGAAGTGCCTCCTGAGGAAAAACTGGGTTGGCGTGTCGAAGAGGATTTCATTGCAAGTATCCGTAATGGAATGCCTGTTAAATTGACTAATTTCGACGCGGGCATTCGTTATATGCGTTTCAGCCAAGCTGTAGACGAGACTTGGAGCAAGTTTTCAGTCACTTGATTTTTCTATACCCTCATCCATCACTGAATCTAGGCTTTTTTCCGAGAGTAATCGCATGAATTGTTTGAGTGCAGGTGGAGAAACTCGTCCCTTTTTTCGGATTATCGCAAGTGGACGCATGAGTTCTTTATCTTTTATGGAGATTTTCTTGAGCAAGCCCTGCTGAACTTCCCTCTGAATTGTCTTCTCAGGAAGAAGAGCCACTCCCAAGTTTATTTCAACTGCACGTTTGATGGTCTCGATATTATCAAATTCCATGACTGTGCGTAGTTCCACATCTGCAGATTCCAGCATTTCATCAACACTCCGGCGGGTGGGTATGTCCTGATCGAAGCCTATCACACGGTACCCTTTTAGCTGTGAGACATCTATCGAGGTGTGTTTTGCAAGTGGATGCTCCGGGCTGATTGCGAGGACAAGGCGTTCCTCCGCGAATGGGATAACTTCAATACCCTTTGTTTTTTCCGGGAACGCAACAAGGCCCATATCCACGGCACCCTGGAGAACATCCTCATAAATCAGGTTGGCTCGGCGGTACTCAACACGCACATTGACAGAGGGGAATTCCTTCATGAAGTTCTTTAGGTAGTCGGGCAATTGGTGGAGACCTATACTATATATTGTGGAGATGTGTATGTTTCCACTCAGAACCTTCTTCATTTCAAGTAGCTCGCTTTTAAGGCGGTCGTAAACTTGAAGGATGTCCCTAAATCCCACGTGTAAACTATCCCCTTCATGGGTTAGTTTGAATTGCTTCTGTGTGCGATCGATGATCAGCGTGTTGAAATGTTTTTCCATCGCTCTAAGTTGCTGGCTTACTGCAGATTGCGTTATTCCGTTAAGCTTTGCTGCCTTGGAGAAACTTTTGCTCTGGACGAGATCACAGAAGATTTTCAAGTTTTCTAGATGCATGACTGATATCTTGTTATAAAAAATTCTTATCAAAAATCCTCTTAGTAAGAAAATTTTGCTTATAACGGCAAGCGCCTATTAAAAAAACTTATGAACAGCTTTTCACAATTCAAAGATAACCTTTTGCATGTGAGGCAAAACTTGGATGCAATTTGCCTTTCGATCGGTCGTAAAACAGATTCCGTAAAGATTCTTCCAGTCACCAAAAGGCAACCATTGGAGGCTATAAATTTTTCCGAGCGGGTGGGCTTTTCTTCTGTTGGTGAGAACGTGGTGCAGGAAGCACAAGGCAAGCACGATATTTATAACGGAACAATGGGTTGGGAATTGATCGGCCATCTACAATCAAACAAGGCTCGTCTGGCGGTAGAGATTTTTGATCGAATTCAGACCGTTGACAGCCTCAAGATTTTACAGCGCATAGATCGTTTTGCTGGCGAGTTGGGCAATCCACAGCGAATCCTTCTTCAAGTGAACACCTCAAGAGATCCTGCTAAACACGGGCTTGCTCCAATCGAAGTTGATGCACTTGTTGAGGCTGCATTAAATGCCGAAAATCTGGTGCTTGAGGGGTTTATGACCATTGGCCTGTTTTCTTCAGCCCCATCCGTCTCTACTCAAACCTTCACAGTTTTACGGGAGTTGAGGGATCGATTGGCGGAAGCTTTTGGGCAGGCCTTCCCTGAGCTTTCCATGGGTATGAGCGGGGATTTGGAATCAGCTGTTAAATCAGGTAGTACCATGATTCGCGTTGGAACTGCACTTTTTGGAGAGCGTCGTACTTCGAGCTTAAACACTTGATTCCAAGTATCGTAGCTTTTCCCATTGACGCCTTGATCGACCAGATTAATCCTTGTTCTTAAACACGTAAATGATTCCAATTAAGCCAGCTCGTGAAAAGGCCTTTGTCAAACTTCTTGACGATGAAGGTCACGATATTCGTCGCGGGCTGTTGAAAGCATTTCGCGAGCATGGTGATTCCGCCACCGAGTTCTTGACTGATATTGTCGAAAAGGATCGCAATGGATTGGGCCAGCATGCCCGTTTTTTTCTGCGTGAGCTTGGTGCAATCAATACCGTTTCTGATTTTCGTGAATTTATCGAGTCTCTTAATTACGAGCTGGAAACAGGATTTCTTATGCTCGAACGGACAATTTATGCGAATCGCGAGGTGGAGGATTACCAGCTTCTTCTCGACGAGATGGCCAATCGAGTGAAAGAACTGCTGGTTGAGGGTACCTCCAGGATTGAAACCTGTAAGGTCATCAATCGCGTACTGTTCCACGACTTCGAGTTTCGTGGGGAGAAAGAAGACTTTTATAATCCAGAGAATAGTATGTTGGGGACGGTTCTTGAGCGCCGTCGTGGGATACCGTTGACCTTGTCTGTTATTTATCTCCTTGTTGCTGACCGGTGTGGCTTCCAACTTGAACCTGTCGGTTTTCCTGTTCGCTTCATGTTGGGCTGTTTTGAAGAAGAGGTCCCTTTCTTTATTGATCCTTTTGCTGGTGGAACCATACTATCTAGAGGTGACATTGAAGCCTTCCTCTGGGAGCATTCTGTTACGCCAATGGATGCCTTTTTCCAGCCAACGCCGGTGGGGGAGATTCTCTGTCGGTCTTGCCGTAACCTTGTACACCAGTACCAGTTGGCCGGGGACTCCGAACTATCGGACAGATTCGCATCTTTTGTTGATGAATTCGAACGAGTCTACAGGGAGCATTCCACCTTGGAATAAGGTTTACCAGCTCGAGGAACTCGAAAGCTGGAATTTTACTGGACCATCTCTTGCGGTTCTGGGCCATCCAATTGCCCACTCCCTCTCTCCAGTCATCCATAATGCTGCATTGAAGCGGATGGGGGATCGTTTTTCCAATTGGCGTTATTATGCTTTTGATGTTCCTGTAGAACGATTGGACGAAGGTCTATCCCTATTTCATGACAAGGGTTTTCTCGGTTTGAACCTGACCATCCCACACAAGGTGGAAGTCCTTGACCTGATCCCTGACGTGGACCCTGTTGCCCGTCGCATGGGCGCTGTCAATACGCTGATGCTGGGGCAAGATGGTTATCTCGGTCGCAACACCGATGGCTTCGGCATTCAGAATGCGCTCAAGAAGGAACTTGGTGTGGATTTATCTGGTGCAGATGTTATTATTCTTGGTGCCGGAGGTGCATCAAGAGCCACCGTGGTTCAATGCCTGGATGCCGGATGTCGAAAGGTTTGGATCGGTAACCGTTCGATGGATCGACTTCAGGAGTTGGTTGCAGCTGTTGGAGGAGCAAATTCACGACTGGCGACATTCTCCCTAACCACACCTCCTGATGAGCTTCCTGAGTCTGCGCTCCTTATCAACGCGACTTCCCTTGGTCTTCAGTTGGAAGATCCGGCACCAGCTGATTTGTCGGCTTTCCCTTCAGATATAAAGGTTTATGACATGATCTACAATCCACCTGAAACCGCTTTGCTCTCCGAGGCCCACAAACTTGGCCTGTCTATGGCCAATGGCCTTTCCATGCTTGTCTATCAAGCGGCTCAATCCCTTCATTACTGGACTGATGCAGAGATTCCTGTGGAATCCATGTTTGAAGCACTGGCCAACAGGTGATTTTCCTTACAAAATAGTGATCTTGCAACGTGTCTGAAAACCTACAGCTTCTCTCGACGCATTATTCATGGGTGCCCCTAATTTTTTTCTTTTATTTAGGCGCCTGCCTTGGGAGTTTTTTTAATGTTTGTATCCATCGCATTCCAGAGGGGCGATCAGTAGTCAAACCTGGTTCTCGATGTATGTGTGGTGCTCCTATCGCTTGGTTTGATAATTTTCCTGTGATTTCTTGGTTCTTGTTGCGAGGCAAGGCCCGTTGCTGTGGACAGCCATTTACCATTCGCTATCCTTTTATTGAATTACTCACCGGCGCTTTTTTTCTCCTTAGTTGGTGGCTTTTCGGGCATAGTAACCCTGCATTTGCATTGGGGGTAATGATTCTTTGTGGTACACTTATTCCTGCTGTATTCATTGACTTGGACCACATGGTGATTCCTGATGTGTTCTCCATTGGAGGTGCTGTAATAGGTGTATTCTTTTCCCTTTTCTTTCCCGCCTTGCATGGTATTGCAGGTTCGGGGATCGTGGCTGGATTTTTTGGTGGCATGGAATCGGTACTTGGTTTGCTTGTCGGTTCAGCAACCATTTACTGGATTGGAGCGCTTGGCGAGATGGCTCTCCGAAAGGAAGCGATGGGAGAGGGGGATGTTAAGTTTCTTGGCTGTATTGGTGCTTTTTGTGGTTGGCAGGGCGCACTTTGCAGCATTTTTGGGGGGGCTTTCGTTGGCACGGTCTTACTTTTACCCATATTACTCTATCAGAAGATTCGTGGTCCTTTAAATCCTGAAGACAAACCTGCCACAGGTGATGATGGGGAAAGCATCGCCTTTGGCATGCATGTACCATTTGGCCCCCTTCTTGCCGTCGGTGCGTTGTTATACGTTTTTATTGCACAAGAAATGATCGATAGCTATTTTTCGGGCATTTGGCAGACTTTTCATGAATTGGCTGGTCACTGAAATTATTCCTCAATGCCTGATCCCACTCTTGTACTCGACTTTCGAGTTTCGGAAATTTGGAGTTGCGAACCAGCCATACGTTCTACAACTTTGAAATCCTTTTAAATTAAGGCGCGGTAGCCAAGTGGTAAGGCCGGGGTCTGCAAAACCTCTATTCGCGGGTTCGATTCCCGCCCGCGCCTCCATTTTTTTAGGCTTATAGTCATTCTTGAAATTAGAGGATTAATTTCCTCAATTCACCTTGGTCTGGCACATTGACACACATCCTCGTTGGTTTTTAGGGTTACCTACATGAATCGGAATAGTGTCTTTTTTCTTTTTGTCGCTGTGAGTATCGCACTTGGGTTTTATCTTGGGCGGTCAACCATTAAGCCGGATGCCAAATCCGTGGATGAACCCAAGGTGGAGGAACCCTTGGATGCGCAACTTCAAAAAAAGGAAAATGAATTGATCTTTCTTCGTTCCAAGTTGCGGTCGAGAAACATTACGGAAAATCCAGATTCCTATGCGAATCTATCATCAGATGGTGTCAGGTCGCTGCTTCGCAAGGCTCTCAATGACGCAAACCCTATCACCCGGTCGGCAACTTTTGCCAGCCTCCTTTCTGATTTGTCGCCTCAAAATATTGATGCCGTACTTGATGTATACGAGGACATCCCAATGGGTTTCGAGAATATGCATGAGTACCAATTGCTCTTGTTTGGGTGGGCAAAGTTTGATCCTCAGGGTGCTATTGATTATTGTAAAGAAAGAGCCACGGGAATTGGGGCAGGATTTGCTACTTCCGGGGTGCTTCACGGATGGGCAAGTGAGAACCCCAGAGCTGCCCTTGCTTGGGTTCAGGCTCCGGAGAATGTGGGCATGTCCAAACTCTATAATTTTGGTCTAGTGCGTGGTTGGGCTTCAAAGGATCTTCCTGAAGCGACTGCATATGTTGCAGGACTTGAGAAAGGGGGGGATAGGCACGAGCTGGTTAAGATTCTAACTCGAGAGCAATTAAAGAAGGGGTTTTCACCTACCCGTCTCTGGGTGGAGTCAATTGATGACCAAGACATGAAGAAGAGTGCTTTTACAAATCTTACCCAACAAAGATCACGGGAGCACCCGGTTGCTGTTGCCTCATGGCTCAAGGAGCACGCCGGTGAGGCTTATGCCGAAGGGTCCTTACAGCGTCTGGGAGATAACTGGGGGCAGAGAGATCCAGCTGCCGCCGCCTTGTTTTTTGATGAATTACCTGCAGGGGAGGGTAGGACTGGAGGTATGAAGGAGGTGGTGAAGCATTGGACAAAGGAAGACCCGGAGGCTACTGGTAATTGGATTAACCAAAAAGATCCTTCCCCCGAAATGGACCCGGTTGTCGCTGCCTATGCCAAGGAGGTGTCAAAGGCAGATGGGGCTGGCGCAATGAAGTGGGCGGTTACAATTACCGAGCCCAAGTTACAGGAGGAGGTCGTTACTTCGGTCGGACATAATTGGTACCGACAGGACAAGGATTCTGTTGAGAGCTGGCTACCCCAGAGTGGTCTGGCCGAGGAGACCCAAAATGCAATCCGGAAGCCTCCCAAGCAGGGATGGTTCGAAAAACTATTTCGCTAAATTTTGGTTAACAAATGCGTGGGGTTCTCTCTTATCTGGAACAAAGTTTTCCGGCAGGATCGTTTCATGCTGAGATGAATATTCGAAAGATAGAGTATCTTCGGAGACTTGAAAGGAGTGGTTTTGAGAGTCGAGTGCGTGAATCCGTTTCCATAAATCCAAGGTTGTCCTGAGCTATCTCTCCTACATTCTCAGGCAATCTTTAAATTCGTTCCAAGTTACCTGGCATCAGGGCAAAAAAGAATAGGATTTATATTCATCCCTACAGCCAAGCATGAGGATTGAGTGGGAAATTAATAGATATCAAACATGCCCCGTAAGGGGTACCCGTCATTGATCGGGATAGGTGGGAGCTTTGTTTCAATAAAGATTAAGTTGGTTTCAGTCAGATGAAAGTTAGTCGATTCTTTTGCCGTCTTTGCGGATAGTGCGAGTCTGATTCTTTTCCGATCCAGCCTCTCGGGTTATTGACGTTTAATTTTCGTTTTTTTTCTTCTCTTCCATTTCGGCTTTGAGCTCTGCCGCAAATTCTGCTTCAAAATCCGCCTCGATCTGTGCTTCCCGGTCTGCCTCAGCTTTCTTGGCCGCTTCTTCGGCTGCCAACTCTGCCTCTACTTTTTCAGCCGCCAGTTTCTCGTTCTTCGCTTCTTCGCGCTCTCGACGCTTATCCATTTTTCTTTGTTCGCGCTCTCTTCGCTTATAATCTTTACTTGGTGTAAAAGCCATTGGGTTTCCTTTCTCTTTTTTGGGGATTATCGGGTTCCCCTCATGCAAATATTCTTAATTCCGTACTAAATTTCCTTAATCTGCCTATCATATTCAACCATTTTTTTACTACATTTTCTTATTTTGTTTTCAGAAGAGAAGTTCTCTCTTTACTCCATTCCATTGAGTTTCCTTGGTTTTTACTTATATTTTGCTTGCGATAAGCCTTGCTGCGTGGAACAGAATAATTCTGATTTATCATGTCCAATTCCGACAAAAACATTCTGCCGGTAGGCGAGGACAATAATTCCCATCGCACTTTTGTTTTATCTGTGCTGGCTGTTATTGTTATCGTTGCCTCCATGCTTGCTATCAAGACGATGCAGGAAGCACCGAATGCTGGAGCTGGTGGCCCTGGTGGTGGCTCGATGTCCATGCCGCCTGCGGCAGTCTTTGTGGAGCCAATTATCAAAGACACTGTGCAGGCGGAAGCATTTGTGACCGGGGTTTTGCGTGCCACATCTGAAGCAAGTATTGCTGCGCGGGAACCAGGTGCGGTTGTCGAGGTCTTTGTGGATGAGGGCGACATTGTGAAAAAAAATGCCATTATAGCCAGGCTTGATTCGAGAAGAATCACCGCCTTGCTTGCTGAGGCCAAAGCAGCTCTCGCATCTGCCAAGGGTCTTGAAGGGCAAAGGAAGGCGGAGCTTATAAGAGCTCAATCCGATCTGGAAATGAAACGTGGGTTACTAAAATCCAAGGCGGTTTCGCAAAGCGATTTATTGGATGCAGACCGTGCCATGGCTGTTGCCAGGGCCCAAGATGGCGTGGCGGTTGACGGAATTGCCGAAGCTGAAAGTCGTCTAAATTTTCTCAATATTCAATTGAAGGACCTAACCATTCTTGCACCCTTTGATGGGGTTATCGTCGATCGTCAAGTGGAACCCGGTGAATGGGTTGCCGCCGGCTCAATTGTTGCTTCCCTGGTCACTGTTGATCCGGTTGAAGCCTGGCTACGAGTTCCTTCACGATTCCTTGACGATTTGAGCTCTGATTCAAAGAACTTTCGAGTACGTCGTTCGTCCTCCGGTCAAGTTATTGTTCCTCGCAAAATTGAAATCATTCCTGTGGTGGAGCCATTGAGCCAGCTTTTTACCGTAATTGCAACCATCCCTAACCCAAATGGGAAACTGGCCTCAGGTGAATCGATTACAGGTCTACTTCCAATTGGGGATCTTGAGCCGCATTGGTGCTTTTCCACCGACGCCTTGATTCGTTCTGAATCAGGAGATTTTGTTTATGTTGCATTAAAACCAGAACAAGAAGGTTCTTTGCTGGGTTCTAGAAAAATTCCTATAGAAATTGCTTTTGAACGAGGGAACAAGGCCTTTGTGGCTGTCTCTTCAAGTGGCTTCACGGAGGGTGACCGAGTAATTGTAGAGGGCAATGAAAGACTTATTCCGGGCCAATCCCTGATGGTCAAGGTACGGGAAGAAGTTTCCATGCCTCCCACCCGATGAAGTTGATCGAGCATTGTATTCGCAGGCCGATTTCCGTCGCAGTTGGAATCGGTTTGTCTCTGTTGGCCGGTATCCTGGCTTTTACAAGTGTTCCCGTACAAATGAAGCCGGAAGTCGACTCAGTGGTCATATCGGTGACTACTCGGTGGGAAAGCGCATCTGCTGAAGAAATTGAAAGTGATATTATTGAGGAGCAGGAGAAGGTTCTGGGCGATATCGCAGGTTTGGTGGCAATGACCAGTAATAGCCTGGCTGGTCAGGGTAGCGTCCGACTTGAATTTGCGACCGGAACGGATATAAATGATGCAGAGGCGGAGGTGTTGCAGAAGCTGGATGAAGTTCCCGGCTATCCTGAATCTGTCCTGCAACCTGTGGTCGAGTCCATTGATCCTGAGTCCGTTGACTTTATTGCGTGGGTTGGACTTTCTTCCACCGATACCAGTTTTGACACGACCACGCTCTATGACTTCATGGAGCGTCGAATGAAGCCTCGTTTTGACCGCCTGAAGGGCGTGTCACAGGTTGGAGTTCGTGGAGGTCGCCAGTCTGAAATCCAGATACGAGTCGATGCCCGTGCCTTGGCTGAACGGGGTCTTACCTGGCGGGAACTGAGTGATTCTGTTCGCAAATCCAATCAGAATTTTTCAGCCGGCAAACTAAAGGAAGGCAAGCGAGATGTTCGGGTGCGGGCTACAGGTCGATTTGAGACGCCTGATTCTGTTATGAACATGATTGTCAGGAGAGATGCGGCTGGTCCCGTTTATATCCGTGACATCGCAGAGGTTGTTGAAACCTATAAGGAAAAAACAGACTGGGCGCGGTCAAGAGGCAACCAGATGCCGTTTTTCAATTTTTTGCTTCAGCGTGGCGGCAACCTGATCGAGACGATGGAACTCATCAAGGAAGAGATCAATGTCATGAATGCCCCGGATGGTTTACTGGATGAACATGCCAAGGCACTTGGTCTCAATGGGAAACTTGAACTGGTGCAGGTTTATGATGCCACCACGTACGTAGAGGATGCCATTGACCTTGTGCAGAGCAATATATTAATCGGTGGCTTCCTCGCGACATTGACTTTGCTTTTCTTTCTCCGGTCCCTTCGAGCCGTTGGTATCATTGGTGTGGCTATTCCTATTTCCGTGATCGCATCCATCGTTGTTCTCGTGGCTCTGGGGCGTTCTGTAAATATCATCTCCCTTGCGGGCATGGCTTTTGCCGTTGGTATGGTTGTTGATAATGCAATTGTGGTGATTGAAAATATTTATCGTCACCTAGAATTGGGCAAATCCTCGAAACAGGCCGCAAGGGATGGTGCGGCGGAGGTAGCCGGGGCAGTCATGGCTTCTACAATCACCACGATGGCGGTATTTTTGCCAATCCTGTTGATTCAGGAAACAGCCGGCCAACTCTTTAAGGACATTGCCTATGCAATCATGGCTGCGGTAGGATTGAGCTTGGTTGTTTCATTGACTGTGATTCCTGCTGCCGCTTCGCGTTTTCTTAAGCAGGGAGCAATCAAGCCCGGGAAATCTAATCGTAGAGGACTTCATCCTCTTGCATTTCTTCAACGCATGGCCAACGCACTGCCAGATCGAGTGGCGGCTATTGTCGCTTCCATCAATCGTAGCTGGTTTCGGAGAATTGCAGTTATCCTGTTTTTCACGATTGGAACGGTTGTTGGTATCAAGGTCCTGATGCCTCCACTGGATTACCTCCCCAAAGGAAATCGAAACATAGTGTTTGGTCTTCTCATCCCCCCCCCGGGATATAATCTGGATCAACTCACGAGAATGGGACAACGAATAGAAGAGCAAATTCGACCCGTATGGGAGGCGGCCCCGGATCAGTTTTCCATTGAATCCGTCCGCCGTGGCAAAACTCCAAAAGAGGATAAGCGTACAAAGGTTCCACCCTTTCCAGGTGTCCCTCCTTCAGTTCTTCCTCCGCCAATAGAAAATTACTTTCTGGTAAGTTTTGAAGGCCGAATGTTTCACGGTGCCATCTCGACTGACAAGCGGCGTGTTGCTGATTTGATCCCGTTGATGAACCATGCGACAGGAGGTCACAATGCCCCCGACGCTATTGCCTTCGCTTTTCAAATGCCTCTGTTCCGCGTTGGTGGCAATACCGGTTCCGCCATCAAGATTGATTTAAAGGGTAGCGATCTTGATCAGGTGATCACATCGGCCCAGGCTTTAATGTTCGGTCTTTTTAGCAAGTTCGGGCCCTACAGTGTAAACCCAGATCCATCCAATTTTGCGATGCCTTCAACGGAACTCCGTATAGTCCCGCAGGATCGTGCCTTGCTGAAGGTTGGCTTGACCAGGGAAGATATCGGGTTGGCTGCGCAGGCAAATGGCGATGGGATCCTGTTTTTTAGAGACTACGAGCGCGAGGGGGAATTGCGCGACCTCAAGGTCATCAGCAAGGAAGCAGCAGGGGACAATCCAGTTGATGGAATTCTCAATGCCCCGATCGCAACCTCTTCGGGCGCCATTGTTGATTTGCGAACCCTGGCTTCTGTTGAGCGAATTCGAGGCCCCAATGAAATTCGTCACGTTGACCGCGCGCGCGCCGTGACGCTTCAATTTACACCTCCCGCAGGCATGCCGCTTGAGACTGCCATTGAGTCTGTTGAATCGCTGGTTGCTCAATTGCGGGATAGCGGAAGGATCGGGCTTGGGATGGAGGTTCGACTGGCTGGTTCAGCAGGCAAGCTTAATGAGATCAAGGGTGCCTTACTTGGCGAAGGTGGCATTCTGGGAACAGTTTCCAGTTCGCTGTTTCTTGCGTTCTTGGTTGTCTACCTTGTAATGGTTGTTCTTTTTCAGAGCTGGAGTTCGCCTGTGGTCATCATGTTGACCGTTCCGCTTGCCACACTTGGTGGTTTTCTCGGCTTGGCTGT
>JABJCN010000154.1 GCA_018668635.1 Opitutia bacterium | reverse complement strand
CTTTATCACAGAGTATTACACTGGAATACACAAAAAGCCTGTTGTGGGAATCTCTGAACAGTCAGTAACTGGATCTGCCACGAACATCATTGCGGGCCTGGGAGTCGGAATGCGTTCCACTGCAGGGCCTGTAATAATTATCGCAGTCGCAATAATTGTAGCCTATGAAATGGCGGGGCTCTACGGAATTGCCATAGCCGCAGTCGGCATGCTCGCCAATACAGGTATCCAGCTTGCGGTTGATGCATACGGTCCTATCTCCGATAATGCAGGTGGCATCGCAGAAATGGCACAACTGCCTCCCGAGGTTCGGGAACGCACTGACCGTCTTGATGCCGTGGGGAATACCACTGCCGCAATCGGGAAAGGCTTTGCCATTGGTTCCGCAGCACTGACCGCATTGGCCTTATTTGCCGCATACATGAAATCTGCGGGGATTGATGAAAAAGGCATTAATATTTCTGACCCGACCGTAATGGCCTGTATATTTGTTGGAGCCATGTTGCCCTACCTTTTTTCCGCAATGGCAATTGAAGCCGTCGGACGAGCAGCAATGGCCATGATTCAAGAAGTACGGCGGCAATTCAAGAGCATACCTGAACTAGGAGCTGCACTTGAGGTCATGAAACGAAATGGTGACAAGGAACAGGAGGAATGGTCCGCTGAAGACAAGCAAATTTTTGACGCAGCAGATGGTAAACCCGAATATGCAAAGTGCGTAGAAATTTCCACCACGGCTGCAATCCGAGAAATGGTGAAACCAGGCTTGCTTGCCATCCTTGCACCAATTGCTGTCGGTTTTGGCTTCAAGGCATTTTATACCTATTGCCCTGACTCCGAAGGTCTCTCCGCCGGCGTAAAAGCGGCACAAGCACTGGGTGGGCTTCTGGTTGGAGTAACAGTATCCGGGGTACTCTCCGCCCTTTTCCAATCCAATGCCGGCGGCGCGTGGGACAATGCCAAGAAAATGTTTGAAGAAGGGGACGGTGTTGCCGTGGACGGGACCAACCACAAGAAAGGATCCGATGCACACAAGGCCGCCGTTGTTGGTGATACCGTGGGAGATCCACTCAAGGATACCTCGGGCCCTTCACTCAATATTCTACTTAAGTTAATGAGTGTCGTAGCCCTCGTGCTCGCCCCCGTACTGATAAAGTAGCGCAAGCTTCCAGCTTGTATTTTATTGGTTCAAGCAGGAAGCTTGTATCTGCGTATTATTGTGCCCATGAAATGCTCCTGTCTGCACCTGCTTTCTCTAGTTTGCCTTCTGATCTCCGCCCCTGAGGTAAAGTCCAAGCCTCCAAACATTGTCCTGATTCTAGCGGATGATCTTGGCTACGGAGACCTCGGTTGCTTTGGGCAGAAAGTTCTAAAGACTCCCCAATTGGATACCATGGCGAAGGAGGGGATGAAGCTGACCCAGTTTTATGCAGGTTCCACCGTGTGTGCACCATCCCGAAGTGTGTTGCTTACAGGCAAACACATGGGGCGAACAGTTGTTCGAGGTAATTCGTCCCTACCAATTATTATAAAACCCGGACAGCCAACCATAGCCTCAATGCTTAAGAAAGCAGGCTATAAGACTGCCTGTATCGGCAAGTGGGGCGTCGGGACTCCCGATAACTTCACCAACCCAAATGATGTCGGCTTTGATCATTTCTACGGCTATGTAAACATGTGGCACGCTCACAACTGCTACCCTGAGTTCCTTATCCGTAACGGCAAGGTGGAGCACCTTAAGAACGAGGTCGCTGCGAAATGGAAAAGATGGCAGGACCCAAAACTACCACAATCCGGTAGAGGCGTAGCGGTGAAGAAAGTCGAGTTCGCACCTGACCTCTTTGCAGACGATGCACTCCGCTTTATACGTGAAAATCATAAGGATCCATTCTTCCTATACTTTGCCATGAATATTCCCCATGCCAACAACGAAGCAGGCAACAAGGGAATGGAAGTGCCCGACCTCGGGAAATTTGCCAACAAGGATTGGCCGGAACCAGAAAAAGGATTCGCGGCCATGATTCGTCACATAGATCGCGATACCGGACGCATTCTCGACCTCCTCAAAGAACTGAACATAGCTGAAGATACATTGGTTTTGTTCACATCTGATAATGGACCCCATCAGGAAGGTGGCCACAAAGCTGATTTTTTTAATTCAAACGGTAAATTCCGAGGCATAAAGCGCGATCTATATGAAGGGGGAATCTGTGTGCCAACCATCGCCTGGTGGCCTAAAACCATTAAACCAGAGTCCATGGATGACCATCAGTGGTATTTTGGTGATGTAATGGCAACCACTGCTGAAATTGCCGGGGTTGAACCACCCAGAGACATTGATAGTGAAAGCTTCCTGCAGACCCTCCGCGGTAAAGACCCTAAAAAAAAATGGAGTCGTAAAAACAGCCTCTACTGGGAATTCTATGAACGGGGCTCTGCTCAGGCAGTCCGATTTGGCAAATGGAAAGCTATTCGTTCTCCAATGTTCACGGGGACCATCTCACTTTACGATCTAACTTTAGATCCCAGCGAAACCCAGAACCTTGCTAATAGTCAGCCAGCAATTGTTAAACAGGCACGCGATCTTCTGGACAAGTCTCACACCCCAGATCCAAACTGGGAAACACCCCAACAGCGTGCGAAGAGGGACAGGTGACCGATGGCTAAAGTTTTTCAAGCACCTCGCTAAACTTCATTGATGATTCGAGACACTGGCTTCCCACGCAAAGCTGGTACCCATTCGGTTGATCCACATCATCTGTCCACTGTAGAAAAATTCGCCTCCATGGTTTTTCGATGATTGCCTCCCGTAAAGGTTCCAGGTCATCGATCCCTTTGATCTTTATCACCGCCACACCAACGGCGGCGGCAGTCAATCCGGACATGGCATGAGAGGTTCCATGAG
>JABJCN010000001.1 GCA_018668635.1 Opitutia bacterium | reverse complement strand
TTCAGAAGGATCCTACAATGTAGACACGTGGCTCTCCCGTTATATTGACCTGATGCAGTCACCCGGATGGAATAATGATACCTATATTGAGGAATATCATCGGGAGTTTTTTATGAACCTTGCTCGAGGTAGAAAACCCCGGGATTGCGGCATTAATGATCATCACATTGGTGGTCTAAGTCATGTCCCTGCCCTTATGGCTGCCCTTGAGGTGCTGGGGATTGATGACAAGGCAACCCTTAAGGAGCATGTCATGAGCCATGTTTCCCTGACGCATCGAAATCGCCATACTGCCTCCTGTGCCGTATCCCTTGTGAATATCTTGTGTGCCGTCAAGACTGGTTGCCAGGTACAGGAATCAATCCTTGAGTTTGCCGACAAGCATTTCTGCACTGGAAATTTAAGGGAGTGGAGCAGTCTGCCTGATCGTTCCGTCGTTGGCTCCCGTTTGACACCGGCATGTTACCTGCCTCATTCCCTTACGGCATCCCTGTATCTTGCATGGCAATATTCGAGTGACTTTTCCGGTGGTATATTGGCCAATGCAAATGTTGGAGGGGATAATTGTCACCGGGGAGTTGTTGTCGGGTCAATCCTTGGTGCAGCCAATGGGGTGTCGTCGGAATGGTTGCAGGGCCTGCATTCCATGAAACAACTTGAACGCGATGACATATCTTCGCCTTACAGGATCAAAGAAATCGAATAAATCAGCCCCGTTTTGTCATCCATGTAGTAGGACCTGCATTACGGGAATCAGTGTCCACAAGATTGTACGATACCAGTTGGTTCGGATCAGCTTTTTGATTTGTATCGGGTCCTTCCCATTTTTTTGTAATCGATCATGGATCGGTGCAGATACGGCAAATGTAATAATCCAAGTCATGGTCAGGGCGACGGGAAGGCATGGGTTGGTTTCCTGTTGGTCCATAAAATACCCGATTGTGAAAATCACCTGTCCCAGCATCAGTGGTAGTACGATGTAACCAATTCTTCTACAGTAAATTCTATGCCAGTTCCTGAAGTCGCTTTCAGGAATTTTCTGGAATGTGGGATAGATAATCAATTGTACCAACCAGATCAGGACCATCAACCCGACGTGGAACGTCATGACATATTGGTTGGAGTATTCAATAAAGTATTCCATGACATTGAAACGGTGTTGCTGCCGCCTTCCTAAGCTTGGTTAATTGATTGCATGTAACCTTTTCCAGTAAAGTGCTGTTTATCTGGTGAATTGTTTCAATGAAGCAAAGGCGGGTATAAAGGCTAGAACTTTACCCCTAAATCCTAGCTATACATACAGGGAGAACAGGATAAGGAGTACCATACAAGACATATCGGGGGGGCGTCCTTGGGGAGGGGCGCCCCCTTTGTTTTTCATGTTTCGTTGACAGGATTGGGTTTATGAGCCAAATTAAGGGTATCTTTTCTTTTACTCTGCGGTGTTTCGGGAAGTGGATAAGCATTTTCCCTTACTCCTTTAAAAACGGGGGCCAATCAGTGTTCAGCGGCTGCCAAGCCGTAAATCGGAAGACAAAAGCTGAACCAGAAGTTCCCACCTTTAACACTTGAAGGTAAAAGCTTTCTAATGTTACCGGCACTGGCGGAGAGAAGAAGAGTGTTTTTCGGCGCTTGATTGAAGCCCCGGAAAATCGTCGGTGACTATGCCGGTGCGGGAAACGCAAGGAGCGTGATCCCGCGGTCTGCAGCTTCAGAAAGTAGCTGTGCCTTGTCCAGCAGGAGGGTTGATTCCTCCGCAACGGCGGCGGTGCGGATGCCGGTCTCCACCATTTTTTCAAGGGTCTGGCTCCCAAAGACAGGAACATCAAAGCGGTAATCCTGGCGGGGCTTGACCGTCTTGACGAAGATGGCTCCCTTGGTCTTGAACCCGCCGGCCCGTTCCAGCATGGCATCCGTGCCCTCGAAAGCCTCGACGGCGAGAACCGTGCCCTTGCGGACAACGACGCCCTGGCCGATGTCCAGCCGGGCCACCTCGGTGGCGATACGGATGCCGTGGTCGAGCCATGGTTGATGTTTCCCAGGAAATTTTCCGCAGAGGATGTCCCCGGTGGCTAGGTCGTCATCCATGAATGCACGGGCATCGAGCAGGGTGGTGCCGACCGCGGTGATCTCGTCGGCAATGGCACCGAAAATGGTCTCGGCATTCTTTTCCTTGAGGGAGGCGAGGAGGGCGACGGCCTTGATGTCGGGGTGGAGCCCCTTGAAGAGTTTCCCGGGAGTGATCTGCCCGGCCATGATGGCGTATTGGGCGCCGAGGGTCTTGAGTCCCTTGAGCATCTTGCCGAGCTGGCCGACCTTGATACGGATGCGGTCGGCGTCGGGGAAGGAGTTGTAGAGGGCGTCTGGGGTTTCCCCCTCGAAGGCGATGAGCCGTAGCGGGATACCGGCGGCCCGGGCACGTTCTGCAAGCAGGACGGGGTAGTCCCCCCGCCCGGAAATAATGGCAAGCGGGGCGTCGGGATTGTGGTCCGTTGGTAGGAATCGGCTCACTGGATGGGGGAGTTTCTTCGGGGGTGGGGCACTAGTTGGCCACGAGGTTCACGATCTTGCCGGGTACATAGATTTCTTTTCGCAGGGTCTTGCCCTCAAGCTGGGCCTTTACCCTGGGGCTTTCCTTGGCGGCGGCGAGGATTTCCTCCTTGGTTGCGTCCTCGGGGAAGCTGCCTTCGCCACGGAGCTTGCCGTTGACCTGGAAGACAACCTTCATGCCGGAGGAACCGACCTTGGATTCATCAAACACGGGCCAACCCTGGTTGATAATGCTG
>JABJCN010000053.1 GCA_018668635.1 Opitutia bacterium | reverse complement strand
TGATCGTAAATACGAAATTCATGAATCGCACCCTGAAATGGAGGTACCCAAGCAAAATGGGATTTCCCAAGCCATGCGTGATCGTCCGCAAATCCTTTAAGAGGAACGGTTGCCGTAGTCTCGCCCTGTTCCTGTCCATCAAGGAATAGAGTGACGCGACGAGTAAGACCATTGAAGGTTACGACCAGATGATTGCGAGTGCTACCATCTCCAGGAAGTTGAACACCAGCATTAACCTTGCGTTCAGGTCCACCGGCAGCAATACCGAAACGCGCATGACGGGGAGAGCTGCCCGTGCGAGGTGTCAGGTATAAATAATTAAGATCATCCTTGCCGAACTCAAAAATCCGATTCCAGCTCTCCTCTGCAGGACCACTCCACATAATCCAGGTTTCTAGGGTGGCATCATCAAGATTGGTGAGCAGACCACCGGGAAGATTGACATAATCATTTAATCCATCAAGTGCGATGGTCCCATTACCTGTTAGTTTTGCACCACCTTCAAAGGTTCCATTTTTTTGACCAAGAGAATCTATGGCCTCGCTCGCAAATCCATCAAATGCATATCGGTGAATGATCTTGGCACTGGATTCAACAGGGCAAAACGAAGAAATAGCACATAGAGAAAGGCAGTTGACAGAGCAAAAAATACGGGAAAGACGGATGCAGAGGACTTCCCCAACTGCCTTCAGGCTACCTTGAATATTTAACACGAATGCCTCCATGCCAACCCCTACTGGGTCTCGACCACTATCCGAATGAATCGCTTGGACTGGGTGGCGATGTCGGTCTTGTCCCGAATTGTAATGATGTTGTAATCGCCTTCATTGACCGAGGAAAGGATTTCGGTCATGCCATTACCTGACTCCCAATTCTCGAGATTATCAGCTACTTCAATTTTGTAGGTAAGATCGCCAAGCTCGGCAAGTTGCTTAAAACTCACAGTCAAATACTTGCCTTGATCGATCCCGGTGGCAGGTAGATTTAGGGAATTGGGATTGGCCGGGTTGGACCCAAGGGCGAACTCAAGAAGGTTTGCAAGACCATCGTTGTCAAAGTCAGCCGTGGCAACCTGATCTCCATTACCAAAGTGTAGCTGCTCCCAGTCATCCGGCATCCCATCACTATCGGTGTCTCCACTGCCAAGACCTGGATATTCGCCCGGGGTTGGACTGGCAGCTGTCCAGCTTGAAGAGTCTTGCGCCCAAGTCGTGGTGCTGTTTCGCTGTAGGGAACCACCTTGACCATCGGCATTGGTGGGCCACGGGGACAAGTCATCATATGCCAACTCCTCCTCAATCAGCATTGGATAAAAAGATGCCTTTCCGGGTTCTTCCTGAAGAGTATCAGGTCGTAGGATACGTATGGTTTGTCCGCCATTATCAAGATTACCTCCCGTCCATGGACCATGAATATTCACAGCCTTGGTGATTCCATGAGCTGCCTTAAAGTCAGCGATCTTATATGGATCATCACTGTCAAAAGGGACAAGCAAAAGGAGACCACTTGCGGAAATATTTGCCCAATCGGGAAAGTCATAGTCCACACCACCCCGAAGCTTCCAGTGAGCCAAATTAATAGACTCTGCAGTGGGATTGGCTATTTCCAGAAACTCTTCAGTCTGATTTCCGGATTGAGGGTTATAGTGAATCTCCGTCAGAACCAACGGGCCAATCCGCGGCCCGGTATTTGTCTGCCCAATCGAGGTGGTTTCCATGGGATGAAGCTTTCCAGTGAAATTGGGCCACCTGCCGAATGACTCCCCATTTCTTGCAGCGGAAAACTCAACATGGTCGACAAAGCTCTTCAGATTCCCTAAAGTATCAGCCTCCATGAGCCAGACTGAATCTCCTTCAGCACTGCTAAGTGCAAATCCGCTGCTTACCGCATTTACGGGATCTGGGTTGAACTGATCCTCTGTAAAAACCAGGTATCCTCCAGCTTTGATGGAAGTCCCTGTCGGAATCCGAAATTTACGGAAGTCCTTGGCACTGTCGCTGAGAAACCATCCACCAAGGTCAATTGCATGATCTGTAGTATTAAAAAGTTCAATCGAATCCCTGAGGGGCGGGTCGGTATGCGTCAGCACTTCATTTATAACAACACGATTGTCCGCACCCTGCCCGATCTCTCCAGGTGTTCCACCAAACTCACTGGAACTCCGCCAGTTACTACCTAATGAAGAGTCTCCCTTGGGATCAATAATTTCCAGAGAGGATCCATTGCCATCTGCCCGGCCAGGCCAGACACCATTATCCTTGTACTCAAATTTTCGGATTTCGTTACCGGAACTATTGACCAATTCAAGCCATTCGCCACTATTTCGGAGACTACCCGTGTACTCCCCTGCAATATTGTGGGTCTTTCCATACCGAAGCTCGAAGGCTGCCAAATTCTTGACAAGAAGAACCTGCTCGCCTCCAGCAAGGTTGACATCGCCAAATGTAAAGGTGACCCCGTCAACAAATTTTGCGCCAGCGAGACTGATCGTCTTTGTCCCGAGATTTTTCAACTCAATGTACTCAAACTCATCACCGCGAAGGGTTGGAATTGCAGTAAGTTCAGTAGCAGTAGGCCCATCGGGATTGTAGTTAATTTCCGTGATGGCAACATTCTGAGCGGTTGCCGGTTGGGCACCGACCAGGAATACAATGTCCCGGATCGGGCTCCATTCCTGTCCGTTCAGAGCCCGGGTTTTTACAACGGCTCTTGGGCCAGAAAGTGTGAAGGAACTGGAGTACTGTTTTGCAGTCCCAGCAACACTGCCGCCTCGGGAACGAGGATCCGTACCATCAAGTGTGTAGTAGATGGAACCCTGAGAGGCAGAGAGACTTAAACGATAACCGGAAGCAACCTCTCCACCATTATTACTGGGACTCGGTGGAATCGTATTTGGATACCACCCCTGCCCGCGAAGCTGGCTGAGTATAGTTGGCTCCCTATTATTGATCCAGTCCCGGACAAACTGTACATCTGAAAGCCAGTTGTTTCGATTTCTGGGAGGATGGGTTTTCTGGTCACCCCAGCGGGCTGACTCAGCAATAATGGCTTTATCTATCTGGTTTGCCCGAAAATTGATACGCGGGATAGCATTGGCAGGGACAAAAATACCATCGTTATAAAGATGCTTGTATACCCTGTCATAGAAACGAACTACATACTCCTTGTTCTCCGTGAGTCGTTCATGAAGCCAATGAGCATTGAACCATTCCTTTTTCCAAGTACGAGAATCATCTGTTAATCGAGGGGTTACCATGTTGTTTTCATTGGCGCCTAGTGAATGCTCAGAGTCATGTTCCATAAACTGAAAGCCCTGAGGGTTTGTACGATTAAAAAAACAGTAATAGTTATTGGGGCGAGGTCGGGTATACTTTGAGCCGGGCCCATCACGATCGGCAGTCCAATAGGTGATGATCATGTAGTCGATCAGGTTATCAGGATCAAGATACTTGCGATAACTGGGGTTAGGGGTGATCCCATCGGGATTTAAACCCTGTGCCTTGTAGTAGTTTGCATCGCTCTTGAACCCCGTGTTCGCCTGCTCCCAGAAGAGATTGTAATCATCAATGCGTCCTGCAGTGGCTGACATATCTCGATTATCAGCCTGTTTCATCACATCATAGTCCTCCGGTTGCCCTCCAAGATAGTTTGCGCAGAAGTCGGCGCCAACACGCTCCTGAGTCTGGTAGAGCCCCCAATAGGTGCCATTAAGGTAGATATGATAATAACGACTGCGTGTATAAGCCCAACCCATTGCCCCTTGGGTATCACGTGAAAAGACCTCCCTGACCATGGTGTTTTTGTTGGGACCACCAAATGCCCAAGAATAGTTCTGGGAAGTACGAAAGTCAAACTTGTCAAATCGATCGGCCCCCTCATCCCCAAAAAGTGGGTATTTGAGGCTACCTTCACCATATTCTCCACGAAAGAAAATACGGAAGGAGTGCTTGGGGTTTCTGTTACTCCGGCTGTAACCACCACGAATACGCAAACCCATATTGATCTGGAATCCTTTGGCACCGTCAGGATGAATGAGTTCGAGTGAGGCTGGTCGCTCCCAAGTCTTACCCTTTCGGCCTGCATTTACATAAATGCCTTTGGATGAATGAAAAAGATTATCTATCTCTGTGACAATGGACATCGTTGGGACAGCTTTCAGCGCATCAACTACCTCCGCCTGGGTGTTAAAACCACCAACGATATCGGGATCCATGCCATAAGTCAGCGTCTGACCATTGACAGAACCGCTGGGCCAACCTTTGGGCGCCTGCCCATTGGAGGACTGGCGAACAACATCTGTTGGGAAGAGAAAGGTTTGGGTATCTATGTTGGTAGGAAGGAACCCAGACTTGTAGGCACGTGCTCTAACGCATGTCGTGGACGCAACCTCAAAAGGGCTTTGGTAAAGTATACCACTACTGGCGCTGGGTTCGGACCCATCAAGGGTGTAATAGATTAAAGCGTCTGGTGTGGAAGATTTTATCTGGAGGGTAAATGCGGATTCATAAAATCCGCGCTTATGGCTAAAAGTCGTATCTTTTACAAAGTGCAGATAGCCATCACGGTTGACCTGCCCGGGGGTAGGAATGGTAAAAAAACCGACATCCCCAAACTTGCCCCCGGCAGGTAGAGTCCCCATTTCAAGTCGGCCATGAGAAATGTTTTCGCGCTGCTCTACATAGTTGGCATACATTGATCCAACCAAGCCATCCTCACGGACCAAAGCAAGGTAGTTGCCCTTGCCTGGATCGAGCTTGAAATTTGTATGAAGGAAACCCTGGGGTCCGGGGACGCCCTTACCGGAAGCGAAGACCAAGATGCGAGCCCCCTTGGCTAGAGTTTGACCATCAGGGAAAGTCCATTTCTTTAGGTTTTTGGAATCATCAGAAAGCGACCAACGACTCAAGTCCTCAGCAACAGGTCCTGTATTTTGGATTTCGATCCAGTCGGAGAATTCACCATTGTCATCAGCATGGCCCTCATCGTTATCTGCAAGAAACTCAGTAATCTTAAGAGATCCAGCCTCAGGCAGGACAACCTCTATCGTAGCGGTGGAGGCACCATGCCGGTTGCGCGCCAGCAGAGTGAGTTGAGTGGTGGCATATATGGGAACCTGTACACTACCGGATACTCCAGTGATCGCGGGGGCATCCGGCTTGATTTGCAGAAAATCAGCGTGTGTCACATCCCAAGATAGGGTGGTTTTGTCCCCCACCCTTAGGAGCCCATCGCCAACGGCAGTGAATGAATTGATGATCGGACGGTCATCCACCACCACCATGGCACGACTCATACGGGAGCCATCCTCATCTGTTGCCGTAAGAGTGAAATTGGTCGTCTCTGCCACGTTAATCGTGACGGAGCCAGTACTGGCGACATCTGTAACTCCACCCGGCTCAATTGAAACCTTTGCACCGGAGGAAGTATTCCATGTCAAAGTGACTTCAGAATTACTCCGAACAACTGCGGCACTGGACTGGAATAAGTTGATAATTGGTCCGAGAAGCATGTCGGGGCCAAAATCAGTGCTTTTCTTCACCTTTTCGTTATTTAATGCAGTATCATGTATTCTCACCTCAAGGATTCTTCCCTTGAAGTTTGGAAATCCTGCATAAAGTGGCTTGCCAAGAAAATTTGTTGTGTCCTCAAAGCCATCAAGGGGAATGATTCGCTTTACGGAACCCTTTAGTAAGCCGTTGATATAGAGAGATGCCATATTTGTAGCCCCATCAAGAGAAACAGCAAGATGTGTGATTGTTTGACCATCAGAAACAATGGGGCCCGAGGCATAAGCCTTCCGCTCCGCTCCACCTCCAGCAACAGCAAAACGCGCCTTATCCTGAGCATTTGGAGTTAAATACATCCAGTGACTTGAGCCATTACCGAAAAGTAAAACATTCTGCCATTGAGATGAGGCCGGGCCATCCCAAATGACCCAAGCTTCAAGAGTCGCATTTTGGAGCTTTGACACCAGGCCAGATGGCAGTTCAACCAAATCATTGGATCCATCAAGCTTGACAAAACCTGTCCCATCAAGAGATGCACCACCAATCAGGGCACCATCCTTACCCCCAAAACTGTCAATGGCAGTCTTTCCCTCTCCGTCGAAGCTATAACGATGCACAACACCACTGTAGGCGGTAACAATTGGAATTAGCAAAAAAAGGGTGTTTCGAAATACTCGAACCATTATCTACTGGGTTAAGGGAATAGTATTGTGAAATACATAGTTTAGAACTTACGCGAAGGCAAGGTTAAAGCGGAGAGCGTCATTGAATACGGTTCTACTCATGCTCACACAAAGAGGCCTATTCCCATGAGGATTTTTACGGCAAAGCTAGTTGTGGCTACGGAGTTGAAATCACCAACCGCATCAATCTGAGGAAAGACTCGGAATGGGGCTGTGTATCCCGTATAGTCGTGGTGGTAATGCCGTTCTCCGTGATGGAATTCACAAGAGCAGTCTTCCCGCTAACCCAGGTCTTGAAATCTTCAGACACCTCCACCGTAAAGATGAGATTGGAAGCAGCTTCGGGATAGCTCCAGCTTAAGGTGAAATATCCATCCGAGGAAAGGGAGGAAAAAGGCAATTTTCTTGAATTGGGATCAGAAGGAGACGAACCAAGAGCAAACTCAAGAAGGTTGTTGATACCGTCCAGATCGAAGTCGCCGTCATGGGCTTGGTTGAGGTTGCCAAAATAAGTGTTCTCCCATTCATCGGGGAGGCCATCAGTGTCGCCATCGGAACTACTTGAGGATTCTTCTTTGCCCGGCGAACCACCAATATCCTTGCTGGCCTTCCAACTAGATGGATCACTGGGATCAGGCTGGGATTCGGGATCTACAAGAACGATGGATTTGCCTCCACCAGACGCACCTGCAGGCCAGTCAGTACTATTGTCATAACTGAAACTTTGAATGACTGTCCCATCGGGAGCAATCAATCTGAGGGTCTCCCCGTTGTTGCGGAGTTTACCCTGAAAATCACCGGCAACACTGGTGGCAGGACCGTTACGAGACTCAAAAGCCCTGCGGTTCGAGACAAGAAGAATACGTTCCCCTGGGTCAAGGGCAAGTCCGGCAGGAAAAGTGAATTCAACGCCTGAAGTGAACTTAAGACCAGCAAGGTTTAAAGGCTTGGATTTCTCCAGATTCTGCAGTTCAATAAATTCGAAATCAAATGACTCGAATCCATCTGCTTTTTCTTCTGCACTTGGAGAAGTGGGCTCGTAGAGGATTTCTGTGATGACAAGTGTTGCTGATGTAGGCTTGGCAGGTTCAATAACAAAGGTGGCCTCATTGATTGCAGACCACTCATTACCCAAGCGAACTCGGGCACGGACTAGTGTAGTGGGTGAGCTAAGCGTTACTCCGGTAGAATACTTACTGGCAATTTCACTGATTCCTCCACCTTTAAGCCTTGGATCAGAACCATCAAGAGTATAAAAGATATCTCCGTTGGCAGCTGTGAAGGAAAGATTAAAACCTGCAGACACTTCCCCACCTCGTTGAGCAAATTCAGGAGGATCAATGGAGGAATAAGCCTGATTACTCCGAAGCTGCTGAATGACAATGTCCCGACGTTGCGGAAAATAGTTGTTCAGAAGGTTGTCACGTTCCTTGACCCAATCTTCCTTGGTGTAAGGTACGGCACGTTGGTTATCGCCCCAACGGGCAGACTCAGCGATGATAGCTCGCTCAATAATGCTAGCCTTATAGCGATAATAGGCGGCGGCATTCTCGGGACTTAAAATGCCATCATTGTATAAATGACGATAAACCAAATCGGAAAATAGAGTCTTGTACTCAGGATTAAGCTTCAACTGTTGGTGAATACGAGTCGGGCCTCCATTGTTGTTTCTGGATACAGCATTTTGGTTAAGGCTTTCCATAATATGTTCAGCATCCCAACTATGAAAGCGCCAGTTACGAGAAGGATCTGTTCTGTGAGTGGAAGCATACCAGTTCTGGTGACCCCAGTCAGTATTTCCAAGGTAGAAGTTGACCAACATATACTCTATAAAAGGCTCAATAGCCATCATCTGTTTTACCTTCTCATAGTTTGCATCAATTGCCAGATTCTGATTGGCTGCATTGACCAAAGCCTGATAAGATAGATTGTTGCCGTGCACCACTGTTGATGTGCGATGCTTCATCACATCGTAGTCATCAGGGCGACCTCCCCGATAATGGTGAACAAAGTTTTCATCTGGACGTTCATGCAAGGTATGAATGCCCCAATAGAGACCATCTATGTAAAGATGAATGTTAAACCCGTGAGGAGAGTCACCACCAAGTTTCCTTTGGAGATCAGCTGCATACTGGTCACGAAGGTACTGGCCACGCTGACGCTGGCCACTCCCTCCAGCCCCACCGCCATAGGACCAAACATTGTTGAGCCTGGCATCCAAAACCAAAGTATCGAACTCTTGGGCAGCACGATCCCCAAAAACAGGAAATTCAAGGCTTGGGGGACCGTAGGAGGAAGTGAACTTGAGACGCATAGAAAGCTTTTCGGATTTCCAACGGTTGACACTACTACCACCTGCAATCTGCACAGACCCATCAATCTGAAATCCCTTTTCGCCATTAGGATAGATTAATTCAATGGATGTTGGTTTCTCAACACTCTCCCCCTTGGGGTAAATCCCAGTCTGGGCACTGAACATGTCATTACGATTGAGGACCAGTGAAAGGCTGGGAATAGTTTTAAGATCACTCTGGATGTCATTGCGCCAGCGGGGATCCATGACGATTTCAGGATCCATCTCGTAATCGGCAGCATGCCCATTCCAAGTAGAAGGAAAGCCGGTTGGATTGGCCGGTTGGCTAATTATTCCAGAAGTAAATAGGTAAGTGTGCGTATCGATGTTAGTTGGGATATGGCCGGACTTGACTGCGATGGCACGAAGAGTCGTGGTGGTAAAGATAGTGATGGGATTGGCGTAAAGCATTCCATTCTGCTCCGAAGGCTTGGATCCATCGATAGTGTAGTAAATCTTTGCGCCATCTGTATCAGTAATTATCTTAAGATCAAAGGGCTGATCGTAGAATCCTCGATCATGGCTGAACTTGGTGTCTTTGACAAAACCAAGGATACCGTTGCCGTTCAACTGGCCAGGTGTCGGTTGATCAAAAAAACGAACAAGACCACCATCTGTCAATCCATAGGAAAAGTCTTCTCGTTGACTGGGGTAATCATGAAAAACCTGAACAATTTCGCCCAACGGGTTCGTAAGGGCAAGGAAGCCACCAGCGGAACCGCTAAGCTTGAAGCTTGCATGAAGCTCGCCGGTTGGGGCAGGTGAAAGACCTGAGGCAAAGACGATCAAGCGAGCACCAGCAGGTAAGGATGTGCCATCTGGGAACTTCCAGAGTGACGCGATCTTCACATCGTCCGTGAGTGCCCAGCCCGAAAGATCGATTGTAGTCGCACTCGAGTTTTGGAGTTCTATCCAGTCAGGGAATGCTCCGGACTGATCGGCCAGTACCGTTCTGTTGACTGCCATGAACTCAGTGACGCGTACCTGTTCAGTCACGACCTCAATGAATTCGTCCGCGCCGGGTGTGCCGCCAACTGCAGCAGAAGACTTCCATGACACCGGGTTCGCATGAATTGCGCCTGCTCTCAAAGGCGCCAAAACCAATGAATGACCCGATTCGACCGGCCAAGGAGGCTTATTGTCATAGTTGATTTCATGGATGGAGATCCCGGCACCTATGGATAATTTCAAGTTTTCGCCACCGTCTGCCAAATTGCCTTTAAAAACACCTCCTATTGGATGATTAGTACCATAACGAAACTCAAATGCTTCCTGATTGGCGACAACAAGAATTATGGCGCCAGGCAAAAGTTGAGTGTCTGCGATGAAATCGTAGTCAACTCCCTTGGTCAGACGGACATCCGAAAGGTCCAGAACTTTGCTATCAACATTTTTAAATTCAATAAATTCGAAGTCATCAGTTGTATAACCTGCCGCCTGTTCAACAGCGGTGGCAGCTACTGGCTGGTAATATATCTCTGAGATGGCGAGGCCCTGCTGGAGTGTGGAAAGACTTGCAGGTTGCCCTGGGATAATCTCGATGGGGGCAGACCAGTGACTCCACCTTCCAGTAATATCCTGGTGGCGGACTCGAGCACGATACTTACGGCCAGCCTGAAGGCTTCTGGCAGGGACACGGATTGTATCGGAGAATAAATTTAGGGGCCCAGAATCCCAATCCGCATACCATTCAAGTTTCGGCTTTCCTTTCTTTATGAGAGAGGGAATGGCAACAGGGAGAATCTCGGCAATACGCCACTGGATTGCACCAAATGTACTTACTCCTTGTGGGTCGCGAAAAGCTGTGCTTTTTAGAAAAATTGCATCCAGTGGCACATCAGCCGGACCCGAATAGCTAATGGTAGGCATGTCGGGAATTGCATTATCTAACGCCAGATTATCCAAGTGTTTGGCACGCCCACCGGTTGGAATAGAAGGCCCCCCATTACCTGACCAGCCATTGAAGGCAAAGTTCTTCATATCCTGAACCTTGAACTCCATGGTGCCGAAATCCTGTCTACCAGCATCGACTGGCGCATCCTTCCAGCGGTCACGATCCGCTGGAACAAAGTCACGAATCTTATCCGCTAATCGGTCAATCATTGGGTCTATAACTTCATCCGTCCACAAAAGGTCACGGAATTCACGAATGAAATTTCTGTAGTCGCGAACAAAATCCGGTTTCCCTCCATTGCCAACGATGGCGGCATTATGAGAATAGTCTATTCCTGCGCCCCAATTAGGCCCCCAACTAGCATCTGAATCCCAGGGAAGTGTCCAGAGACGCCCAAGTGGATTAGCGGTGCTGGGAGCAAAAAACCATGCTCGATTCTTGGAATGGGAATCACGAGGTTGAACATCAAAGTGACGTATTGCCTCATTAACGGTATGATATCGATAGGCCTTGTCGTAATTGACATGGGCATTAAGCCAGTCATCGGTTCGCTCAGGACGGAGGTTTGCTCGGATATTCTGAAAATCGGAGTCATCAGTCACTGAATTTGAACCTTGATGTCTTTTGAGATTATTCCCATTGAAAACGCCATCCTTTAGCTTGTAAAGGTTGCCATCAGGTAGCTTGTGAGTCTTGAGAAAGGTTGGGTCGTAGTTTTCAAACACAAGGTATAAGCCTTGGAAATCCCCATGATATTGATCGGATTGTTCCTGCTGAGACTTGACCACACGGTAGTGAAACCACCAAGTGTGAGGGGCGGGAACCTCTGTCATATTCCAGAGAAGAGAGTTCATAGTCTCGGTAATCCCAAAGTTTCCAACATCCTTATTATCGAACATCTTGCCGGTATTGATAGTCCGGACCTTATACGGAAATTTATTGCCGTTTATGTCACGATGCTGAAAGAGATTCCCTCGATTAAAGCGAAATCGCATGCTTCGCTTACCAGCGATGTTGCTGTAACGATCATTGGCTTGGCGCAGACGGTACTTAATATGGTCATAGACAACACCTTCATAAACAAAACTGCCGTACCAATGAAACGCACTGCGGGAATCTCTATTACCCTTTGGAATACGATCACTGCTACTGTAGCCAATGCACTGCGTGTATTCATTGTTACCAGTAATAAGGTGATATACTGGTAGACTTGTAAGAATGGAGCTGGGATGAGACCGGCCGGTGCCATCAGGATGCACGGACCTCTGTGACGCAACATAATCCGGCACACCGTTGTAAACATAGTAAGCAAAATTGAGGGATGGGTCATCTACGTAAGGAACTTGCACCGAAGCACCTTCGCGATCAGTAGCCTTGATACGATAACGCACAATAGTCCGGTTTAACTGAGGGGGTAGAGCCGTACTATAGATACCCTCACCAGCCTCAGTATCAGGCGTCATCTGAATGGTTATCCAGTTGGCGGTATCCTCAAAGGAAGGGCTAGGAGAATGAGGGTCATTGGGTTTATTAAATATCTCACTCAAGGACTTGGCCTTGTAAGCGGAAATATACTGACCAGGCTCAACGACCTGATAACTCAATTGGACAGAGTGGACCAAATCGGAATCCGTGACCTTGGCACTAATGATCGGATGCTCATGGTCCCGAGGTTGCGTGGGGGTGTGGCGAACATGGCGAATTTGAGGAGGAGCGTTTTCCGTGTAGATGGAATTCTTCTTGCCGGGGGTCAAGGCACTTGAAGCGCGCCAGCTACCTGCAAGATTGTTGTCCAGTGACGGATTCAGTAACTCCATTGAGGGTCCACGACCCGACGGAGAAACCGGCCAAGGGAATTCCGACTTATAATCGACTTCATCAACCTTGTTCCCAACGGCATCACGGAGGAGGATTCTCTCCCCATCGTTGGAAAGCCGGCCGGCAAACACGCCAAAAGGCTTTTGCCCAAACTTCGTTTCGAAGTGGTCACTGTTCTGCGCAAGAATCAGGTAACTGCCTTCTCCCAATACCGAACCCTCAGGGAAAACATAGGTGAGGCCTGAAGAAAAGTACCAACCGGAAAGATCAATGGGTGCCAAGCCGTGATTGTATAGCTCGAGATATTCGGTCAAAGCTGAGGGCGAATCTGGGTCATGGTGAACCTCATTGATTATCACTTCATTATTGCCACGTACGGAGACGCGGACATAGGCGGTATTCTGCCCTGTAGCATTAAGGGCGGTAAGTGTATAACGTGTGTTTTTGGTGGGGACAATAATTACGCTTCCCTTGCCTCCTGAGATGGCGGGGACACCATTATCGATCCGGATAATCTCGGAAAATTCCACGTCCCATGACAAGGTGACGGATTGGCCATCACTAACCGTTTCAGGGACCACGGTAAAAGATTGGATTTCCGGGCGATCGTCCACGACTACCTCCAGTGCCAAAGTTCTGGCTCCATCTTCATTTTTAGCCCGAAGTGTATATTGGGTGGTAGTATTGACCGTGACTTCGGTGCTTCCATTCCCTGGAGCAAGCTGGATGCCTCCAGGCTCCAGGGTAAGTGTAGCTGAGGGGTCCTCGCATTCGTAGGCCAGAAGGACATTTGTCCCCGAACGAACGACTGGTTGCTCGGTCCTAAAGCTCTTGATCCGAGGGCCAGGCAACTCATCTGGTCCGAAACTAAAACTCGTGCCGACTTTAGCAGTTGTCAATGCAGTGTCGTGAATCCGAAACTCCGTTACCTGACCTTTGTAATTTGGTGCCCAAGAGTAGATCGACTTACCAATCCAGTTATTTACAGGTTGGATTAATTTAAGATCAACAGTGGTGCCAGCAGATTTGTTCAGAATACCATCAATATATAGTGCCATCACACCAATTGATCCGTCATACGTCAGGACAATATGGTTCAATGTCTCCCCATCTCCGGATAGTTGATCCAATCCATCCAGACGCTTTTCAGAACCACCAGATGAAATCCCGAACCTGATATGCTTGGAACCCGTGCCCGTCCTAGGTGTCAAGTAAAGATACTTGCTATCATTTTCAGAAAAATGGAAAAGGTTCTGCCAATTTGAGGAAGAAGGTCCGGTCCAGGTTGTCCATGCCTCGATCGTCAAACTGCCATATGGCCCCAGTACTCCCATAGGCAATTCCACGAAGTCATTAACTCCATCCAATCCAAGGATTCCTGTACCGGATAATTTTGCCCCTCCATGAAGGACGCCGTCCTTCCCTCCAACAGAATCCATAGCAGCTGTACCCTCTCCATCGAAACTATACCGATGCACGATACCGCCATGCGTTATGGCAGCCCCTGACAGCAATAAGGACAGGCTCCGGATGAGATTTAGTATCACCGGTTTTACGGGTTTAGGGAACAAAATCATTTTTACTGTACACATACTGTACAGGCAAGACGAAAGGTTAAGAACATAATGCTTATGGATTTAAATTCATGAACTCAAGCAAACCCTAATCGAAACACCATAGTTAGGCGAATCAATAGATGAAGAAGCGTGGATAAAGTCCGAATAAAATATCTTGTATTAATATATCCCAGAAGGATTAAAGCACCATCTACCACCCTTTAG
Source organism: Opitutia bacterium (assembly GCA_018668635.1). GTDB lineage: Bacteria > Verrucomicrobiota > Verrucomicrobiia > Opitutales > JABJCN01 > JABJCN01. The sequence continues at coordinate 7,939 of JABJCN010000053.1, read as the reverse complement.
ATAAGAGTCAGAACCCAAGGTTTTTCTGCATATCCGCCTTGGATGGACGTGGACGAATACGAGCAGGTGTAGGAATACCAGTCTCACGATCAAATTCATCAGGGGTTCGTACCTTGGGCGGTAGGTCCATAGTCTGGCTTTGCCATTGTTCCAAGGCAAACCGCAGGCGTTTGAGTGTTTCTGCATGGTCAGGATCCGTCGCGAGATTCTTCATTTCGAAGGGGTCTGACTGGAGATCATAGAGTTCCTCCTGTGAACGAGGCTTCATAAAACAGGCCATCTGCGCTGTATTTAGCTTCCCTTCGTCACGTAACGCCTGCATTTTTCGGAAGGTCGGACTTCGAAGCGCGTCGGCAGGTGGAGTCAATGGTAGATCATCGTAGAAATTACGAATGTATTTATAGCGCTTGGAACGAACGGCTCGTGAACGGTCCTCTAGGTCATGCCAGTTTTTTTCGGCGAAAACATAGGGCCGAACCGCCCGAGGGGTTTTTCCCAGCATCGGCAGAAAACTGGTCCCGGCAAAACTTGAACTGGCTTTCAATCCTGCAAGCTCAAGAAACGTGGGAGCAATATCAATAGAGCTGACAAGATCTTGGTTAACCGAGCCAGCCCGAACAATTTTCGGCCACCGGACGAGCCATGGAGTACGAATACCACTATCAAAAAGAGTGGTCTTGTCACGAGGGAAGGGCCGACCATTGTCGCTGATAAAGAGGACCAATGTATTCTGTGCAACCTTCTGTGCATCCAATTCATCAAGAACAAGGCCAACATATTTGTCCAACCGGATAATTTCGTCATAATAAAGAGCCAAATCCTTGCGGACTTCGAGAGTATCCGGGAAATAAGGTGGAACGATGACTTCCTCGGGCAAGGTGGGCTCTTCAATAATATTCTCATCGTATCCTCGATGTGGATCAATGGCGGCAAGCCAGAGAAAAAATGGCTTGTCTTTCGGACGGTCTTGCAGAGTTGGAACCCATGCGGTGCAACCGCTTTTCTCATCGCCAGTTCCCTTCTGGATAAATCTCCCGGCTTGAGCAGCCTTCCCTGTGGGCAATTGAAATCCGGAAATATCAGCCTCCTTGACCAAATCAAATCTTTCCTTCATGTCTGTGCCAAGGTGCCACTTGCCCACGGAGGCAGTCCAATACCCGGAAGCCTTGAGTTTTTCGACAAATGTTACATGTTTGGCTGGCAGTGGCCAATGAAGTTGCTCGGCATCTGTATTATGGGGATATAGGCCGGTAATTATACTTGCTCGGCTTGGACTGCACGAACTACTCGTGAGGAAGGCTCGATCGAAGCGCATACCCTCGCGACCAATACGGTCGATACTGGGAGTTCGGATGTTTGAATTGCCATAGATGCCACAGTCATCCCAAGCCATATCATCCGCTATGATTAGAACAAGATTGAGGCGATTATCAGCTGCATGAAGAATCCCGGTACTAAAGAAAAGACAAAAAGAGATTCCAAGGAGTTTCATAAATCACAGCCCATTTCAAAAATCATAAACCTTCAATCATAAATCACCCTCCAAAAAGTATTTCCATATGGCATTGAATTGGTCATCGGCTTCGCCATCAAGAACATCTGAAAGAGCAGTCTTTCCCTCTGAATCAGCATATCGAGGCATAATGCTAAGTGCATTAACTCTCTGAGGATTGAGCATCCAGCGCATGTAGAATTCATGATTAAGACGATCTCGGCTATGGGCAAAATTAAGTCCCTGACCCTCAAATGGAGCCAGGGCAGGTTTATCACCGACACCGTGGCATGCAACACAAGCAAAGCCACCATTTGTCGAGATGAGCTTCAAGCCTTCGGCAACATCAAATTCCTTGAAGCGAGAGGAAGGAGTTTTGATCGGGAACCCATGTGCTTGGGCAAGGCCGCCAGCCAATTTCTGGCCTCGTGCCGGGAACGCCGGCATACGCATCTGCATCCATGGTCTGGGCTTATATCCAAGCTTTCCAGTAAAAAGCCTGACCATCCAGTCAACACGAAGCTTTTCTCCGACATTGGTGAGATCAGGGGGGGATTTCTTTCGCCCAAGAGCCTCAGAGTCAGGATCGCCGATTGAAGAATTGATGCGAAAGGCGGGTTCAGGTAAATAAGAGAGTTTGCTCTGGGTTCCGTTTAAAGAATGACAGGCATTACACTTTAATGCTGAAACTTGACGCTCTGCAAACTCTGCAACGCTGGAACGATTGAGGGAATCAATACCTTTACCAAGAAAGGTTTTTAATGAGGTGATTTCCTCCGGGCGAAATCCGTAATCCGGAACATTTTCAGGAACATTAGCGAGGCAACCTTTATGCCCAGATTTAAGGATGGAAACAAGGGTTGGTGCCTTGAATGTATTCGCTCGAGGCATCTCATGACAATTTAAGCACCCAAGAGAAGAGACCAATTCTCCTCCCCTATCAGCATTCCCTGTTAAAGTTGTAGGATTTGCCACTGTATCAAGGGAGCGAAGAAACATTGCCAACTGAGTTGCCTCCGCATGTGAAAGCCCAAAGTCAGGCATTTCAATCCAAGAGTAATGCTCCCCGGGATTACGAAGAAAATCTCGTAGCGCACCCGACTTGAACTTCTTGTTAATTTCTGTGAGATCAAGTCGTTCGAAATCTTTGGTCTCCTTTGGTTCATGCCCTACCTTGTGACACCCGATACAGCCAAGTGAGTAAAAGAGTTCACGGCCTTTATTGACATCGTTTGGATTATCAGGCGAAAGAGATTTGGGGGCATCGCCAGTTTGCTTGGCAAGCCAAGCCGCAATATCCCATGGACGGGTATCCTTATTTGCAATGGCAGTCTCAAGACTATCCAGATGGAGTAAGGATGGCATCTTTGCGGACGGACGCAGGTGCTTGGGGTTGCTCACCCATCCCGCCATCCAGTCAGAATTGAGACGGGAACCAATTTCTAGAAATGAAGGGGCACGGCGAGCAAGTTCGGGCATCAAATTGGTTCCGCTCAGGGAACCTTTGTGGCAACGAATACAGGATGATTCAGCAAACAAAGTCCGCCCCTTTCGTAGAATATCACCTTCCGTCAATTCAGCTGGTCGGAAAAAAGCAGCTGCAGGTATGGTTTCACGCGCAAAATCTCGACCGCGCCAGTATAAACGAAAAGCAGCATCAATGTCCAATGGGCTATCGTATTCCAGAACGATGGGATGATCACCACTGTTGAGCCGGATGCGCTCAGACTCGTTGCGGGATAAATCCTCTCCTGCAACGAAAAGGATATCATCACCATTAATCATTAGTTTTGCTTTTCCTGCACCAGCAAATGAAAAATAAAGCCGGCTTCGGGTCTCCAAATGAAGTAAACCCTCCCAACGCGCTTTAAATGAAAGACCATCAAGAAATGGTGATGCTGAGTGACCAAATTTGACAGACAAGGCAGGACGAGAGACGCTACGAACGTCTGTACCGCTTGGGTCTATCAAAGTAAGCAGCAGGCCATTCTCTAATTTAAGATCTTGCCCACATAAATAAGCGGAAAGCACAAGCAAAGGAAATAAAGGCTTACAGTTAATCATCTGTCCCAGAGAGATTAGAAAAACTTACTTTATGGCCTTTTCAATTTGCCCCATCTTATAGATTACGTGCTGAACGACATTACTCTCTGCATCGAAGCGGATAGAGTTACCATCAAGTTGATCTTCATTAAAATATCTCTCCCAAGAAACCTGACCGTTACGATGCCAATTGCTGGCTTTACCGTGCTTCTTCCCGTTTTGGTAGGAAATCTCTATGAACTTACTCCCATCATTATAAAACTGTGACCGCAGACCATGCTGTTTCCCATCCTTAAAATGTCGAGAAACCCGAATCTGCTTGCTGTCCTTAAAAGGAAAAAACTCGTTCACAAGTCCAGTGAATGGCTTCTTGGTATGTTTATTATAAAATAATCCATCACGATGAGGCATTAGGTCCTTGCGATCAAGTATGACAAGGGATTTCTTCTTAGAGGTTGGGAGACTGGCCTTTTTATCTGAAGGCTGACCGCATCCGCTTAGACAAAAGGCAAGCCACACTAAAAACCCAGCTTGAAGTATTGTCTTCATGTAATTCACAAAAGCCGTGACCGAGTTGTTATTCAAGATTTTAGCGGATGACATACCCTCGGGAAATGAATCCTAAATTTAGGGAACGAGGACATTTTACTTCTTGAAAACCTAGGCTATTATCATATCAACATCAAGTCTTCTATCTCTTTTTAACCTGAACAATAAACATCCAAGCAAATCCTATGAAAAAGCTAATTGCAGCCATCGCCTGTGGCATTGTTTTTACGGCAAGTAGTACAATTAACGCAGCCGTTGACTTCGACAAACAGGTCAAGCCACTACTTGAAGCCAAATGCATTAACTGTCATGCTGCACCCTATAAGAGTGGCAGTCGCACAAAAAAACCAAAAGCAGGTCTTCGCATCGACACACGGGAAAACCTTCTCAAAGGAAGTGATGACAATAAGGTTATAAAGATTGGTGATGCAGGAAAAAGCCTTTTTTACCAACGCAGCATACTCCCGGCTGACCACGATGATATTATGCCTCCCAAAGGGGATCCGCTTAACAAGGTCGAATTAAGCGTTCTCAAGGACTGGATAGATTCTGGTCTAAAGTGGACAGATGGCGTTGTGCTGAAGCGTAAGGAGTAATTTCAGTTTTACTATTTCATCAACAATTGAGGACGGTTAATTTGACCGTCCTTTTTTGTGTAACTATTGCTTAACCCATTCCCCTAATTTAAACCAATGAAGAAGTCTTCCTTCGACAGCCAAATAAAGCCACGAATCGCTATTACTGTCGTGCATGTAGGGATAGACTGAGGGACTAGTCCAGACCCACCCTACATCCGTCAACCATAACCACAAATCGCCATCCTGCCCCTCTATTGGATAGACCCACCCAAGATCAATATGATGAATCCAAGGGTAGCTTCCTGCTTCAAAAGCACCCAACCAATCAAGGTTTCTCCAATTTCCTCCAATAGGCACGGAACGTCCCAGGACCCCGAGAGGCGTAGAGAAAGGGTCTACTGGATTGGAGTCAGCATTGACCTCGATGGTGTCGCTGTAGCCATCTCTATCTGTATCAAACAATAAGTCGCTGGATCCATGAAAATCCTCCTCTAACTGGATTAGACCATCCAGATCCATATCCTCGGTGCGAATATCTGTAACCTGCACCACTATAATTTCATCGTAAAACAACCCGCCTACATCTGTTACACGAATTGTCAGTTCATATTGGCTCAAAGTCTCATAATCAAACGCAGATTTAGCGTATAGAATGCCTCCTGAAATACTGAAAAGATCACCAACAGGTGACTTAATAATCCGGAATGAATGAAAGTCCTCATAATCGGCGTCAATACCCTCCAATTCGCCGATTGGGAAAAACCCCATGTAGTTTTCGGGAACAGTATTTGATGTGATGAAAATACCTGTGGGAGGCGAGTTATTAACCGTGACATGAAGTTCGCCATCCGCCTCATAGACTTCAGCCACACCATCGGAAACAGTAAGAGAGAGCCTTGATATCGAAATAGACCCGGGAGGGAGTTGCTGTCCAACTCCATTAATAGGCGTGAGTGCAAGTCCATGTAACTCAGTTTCTGCATCCGCCGGAGTGCCAGCATAAGTCAGTCTCTTATTATCAATCATCGTAAAATTCCCTGTGCGGGTCCACCCGACAAGGCTACCGATCCCGTCAACATGGACAGAAACTTCCACTGAACTACCAACATCTAAATCAACAATTTTTACATCGGAAAAAGGAGTGTAAACTTTTCCATTAGCCATCTCAACAAGAGGCGGGAAATTATCCAAATAAGGTGCATCATTCACAGAAATCACCTTTAGAGATGTACTGAAGTCCTTGGTTGTAGTTTCAATGCCAGCGACGGACAGGGCAATAGACACGATCTCAGACTTTTGTGTTGTAAGCCTGTTACCGCTGGGCACGAAATTTAATGTGCGAAGAGCAGCGGAAATGTCCAAATCCGATCCTGAATAGGAGTAAACACCGTTGGCGAATTCAAACCCTGAAGATGCCATTGATGTCGTCGAAAAAACACCTTTATTATTATCATCGAGGGTAACCTGTGCCAGCAGAGAAGTGTCGCCGGCGCTGGCAATAATCTGAACAGAATTAAACGGTTGTATCGTTTCCGTGTCATCTAAAACCTGAGATGACAATGTACCAGAAATCTTAGGGATATCGTCGACCGCAGAAATATTGATCTTAAAGGAGTCTGTATCTGTTAAGATTGCACCCGAACCAGTGTTACCAAGATCACTTGTGGTAATTATGAAGGTGTCCGACTTATTATAGTTCGCCTGGGGTTGATAAGCTATTCCTTCCAGGGCCGCAGTAACTGAATCAATGTCACCTTGAAATCCCATACTCGCATCAGAGATTCCATCACCTGTGGAAAAAAAGAGATTCACAGTGGAAGCAAGGGACAAAGAACCATGCTCAACCGCAAGTGCTACCGCCACCTCGATTGCATCTGGATCCTCAATAAATACTTGATTCCCATTTTGCGAAGAAAAAAGTAGTGGCATATCCTCAAGCAAAGTTTGGTCGGCGGGCACCACGATGGAGGGAGAATCATTAACGGCATCAATTCGAATCGCCGTGGTGCTCATTGTTTCCTTCACGTTACCACTACCAGCTGCTCCGTGGTCGTTGACCCGAAGTTCTAAATGGTCAAATCCATTGAAATGAAGATCCGGGTGATAAGTCAAACCATTGAGCGCGCTGTTTACAAAACCAACCTCCCCAATAAAAGTAATATCCGGATCACCATTGCTTCCCAAAATAAAGTCTACCCCTTTTAACTGAGCCAAATGAAGTGTTCCATTGGACACGGACAATTGTACCTCTATATCGGCATTATACTCAGTGGCGTCATCTGAAATGGTGATGGCATTATCGCTGGATGCGGAGAAAATTAGTGCATTATCTTCAATCAATGCCTGATCACCAACAGGCATAGTGACAACAGGAGCATCGTTGACATCGGACAATGTGATTGTGACTGCATCCGTATCAATAAGAGGATCCTCACTCGTCCCGACTACTCCTGAGTCTGTCGTTGTAAGAATCAAAATTGATGCCTGATTAAAATCCGACAGCCCTTGATACATGAGCCCATCAAGGGCGGAATTAATATTATTGGGGCTTCCGGAAAATAACATACGACCATCCGCCACACCATCCCCGGTAACAAAAGTTAGTCCTGTTTGACCAGACAGACTCAAATAACCATCGACCTCCAAGGAAACGGTCAAATTACCGTTATCGACATCCTCATCCGGATCGAAAACTGATAAGGCGTTTGAATTCCCTGTTGAAAAAGTAAGCGGGATGTCCTCAAGCGAAACCTGATCATCAGGAACATCGTTTACTGGCGTGTCATTTACTGCGATTATGGTTAAGGCAACTTCAGTTAAAAACTCCTCAATAATACCAGTTCCAGAGGAACCCAGATCACTGACTCGAAATTGCAACTTATCAGAACCATTGAAATGTAATTCTGGACGATAGATTAAACCTTCAATTGCAGCTACTACAGCAGAGACCTCACCGGTGAAAGTCATAGTAGAAGACCCATCTCGACCATCCGTGAACAATAGCCCTGTGAACTGACTCAGTTTAAGAATGCCATTACTGACTGTTAATTGTATTTCGATGGGAGAAACACTCTCCGCTGAATCATCGGTGACCCCGATGGGATTACCATAAATAGGAGCAAAAATAAGGGAGGTGTCCTCTGTCAAAATCTGGCCGGCAGGCACGGTGACAATTGGGGCATCGTTGACGGCACTCACTGTTATACCCACTGATCCAGTACTCGTATTTTCACTATCAGCCGTTGAAAATGTGAGTGCGGAAACACCGTTAAAGTTC